>JANOTC010000679.1:0-4040 GCA_031416175.1 Gammaproteobacteria bacterium | reverse complement strand
TGTTGTCGGTAAAACGGGGCGCCCATGAAATACTTGTTAAGCACCATGAAAGAGCACGCGGTATAGCCGTATTTTTTATTCTCACCGCCATCGGCAAGATATAAGGGTGCGTTTAAACAAACGACACCAAAGTTGCATAGGGTTCTGCTCTGCGGCGCGGCTAGAACTTCTAGTGCTTCCGTCCTCAAATTAGGTCATGCAACCACTCTGGCGCTTACGCACTGGGTCTAAACGTCGCCCCACCATGGCGGCGAGTTCTCGTGCGCGCCATTATCCAAATGGCGAAAGGCCTCAATCTGAAGACGATTGCGGAAGGAGTTGAAACTGAACGCCAGTTGGCCCTTCTGCACCTGCAACGTTGCGATGAGGCGCAGGGATATTTCTTTGCCCGGCCGATGCCGGCAGAAGAATTTTCTCGCTATCTTTGTGGTGCCTAGGGCGGCATAGGGCGCAGTCCACCCAGCTCGCCAACACGCTGACGAAACCCGTCGCAATCAATTCCCTGTTAGGTATACAGCAAGGCAAAATATTGCCGCTATAAAGGCATAGGTAGTACCTAAAACGTCCACCAATCAACATGGAAGTCTGATACTTATGAATAAATTGATCCCTAAAAAGCGCTCGCAGCAGCTCCTTTTAAGCGTCGCGGCGCTGCTCATCGGCTTTTTCTGCTTCTATTTCGCACCCAAATTTTTCGCGGAAACCGCGCGCCCGGCGGCGCTGAATGCGATGCTGCAACAGATGCGCGATAATCCGGCGGCCTGGACCAGCACCGAGGGCGATGTCTCGATTCTGATTTTAGATATGCAAAAAAACAGCGTGGCGGGCGTGGCCATCGCGCCTTCCGGCATTTTTGTCAGCGCGAAAGATGGGCGCAAATATTTCGTCGCCGACTATCACGGCAAGTTTTCTGAGCTCGCGCTCTCGCTTTATCACAAGGGCCAGACGGATGCCTTCCCCTTGGCAGTACTGGACAAAGACCCAGCGGATGCATTTTGGCGTTTGGATTCAGGTTCGGTTCTGACGGTGCTCCTTTTAGCGGGTTTGCTGGTTTATGGATTTCGCGTACGCGGTGGCGGATTCGCATTTTCTAAAAAAGATACCCTAGTCACGTTCGACGATGTAATTGGCGTCCACGAGGCCAAAGCAGCCTTGGGCGACATCATGTCCTACCTCAAAGACCCGAAAGGATTCACCGAACTCGGCGCGCGTCCACCGAAAGGCGTGTTGCTTTCCGGCCCGCCGGGCACCGGCAAAACCCAGTTGGCAAAAGCCTTGGCGGGGGAGTGCAAGGTCAATTTTATCCCCGCGACCGGAGGCGACTTCAGCGCCATGTTCTTAGGCGTGGGCGCGATGCGCGTCAAATCGCTTTTCCGCAAAGCGCGCAAGAACGCGCCCTGCATTATTTTTATCGATGAGGTAGATGGCATCGGTCGCCGCACGACGACCGAAAACGGTGGCCCCAGCGAAGCCGAAGGCAATCGCATCATCAATCAAATACTGGCGGAAATAGATGGCTTTGATACGACGAGCGGCGTCATCGTCATCGGCGCCACCAACTTCCCTGATGCGGTGGATCCGGCCTTGCTCCGCGAAGGTCGCTTCGATAGAAAAATTCACATCAAGCTACCCGATGTGACCGACAGAGAAGCGTTGTTCGCCCTGTACGCGAAAAGACTCCACACCCAGGGCGAGCTCGATTTTAATCAACTGGCGCGGCTCACCACCGGCCTTACGCCAGCGGCGATTGCTTATGTGGTGAACCATGCTGCTTTGATCTCTGCGCGTAGCCAAGAGAAACACATTCCAATGGCGAATTTCCTCGAGGCTATCGAAGTTTGCCGCATGGGCGAAGTGAATGGCTCCGCCACTGCGCTCACCGAAGCAGAGCGCGCCCGGATTGCCGTACACGAGGCGGGGCATGCCATCGTCGCCCAAGTGCTGGGCGTGGGACGTGTTGAAAAAGTCACCATATTGCCGCGCGGCGGCGCCTTGGGCGTTACCCTCGTCACGCAGAAGGAAGACAAACAGTTACACCTGAAATCAGAATTAGAAAACAGAATACAAATGCTACTGGGTGGTCGCACGGCGGAAATTCTCACCTACGCCGATGCCTCCAGCGGCGCGGCAAGCGATTTGAAAGAAGCCTCCAAAATTGCCTTAACCATGGTAGCCAATTTGGGCTTGGGCGATCAAGGCACACTCTTCAATCTAGAAGCGCTGGCCGCATTGAATGTCCCGCCAGATACAAGCAAAGTGGTGGCTGAAGCTGAAGCGCTTCTGGTCACGCAGAATACGCATTGCTTCGCGTTGTTGCGAGACTACGACGCGGCACTGAAAGAATTGACTGACAAATTGTTAGCGCGGGAAACCATCGAAGGCATCGAGGTGGTGCAAGCCGTCGCGGATGTACGCATGCGGCTTGATGCGGCCGGTGGGGAGCGACGCCGTGCGAATTCGGCGATGCGTATGCCTACTACTGGTTGCGGGTTTTCCTGACCGCATGAAATGCCCTGCAAGCCGCGGCTGACGCGGCTTGCAGCATTCTGCGCCAAAAACTGTTAAAGTCGATGGTTTTGGTGGTGAAAATGGAGAAGAACCTAGTATTTAGCCACATTCCGACACAATTGACGGAAGCGCAGTTCGCCCTAATTGTCTTTCCCCACCTGACCGTGGGTCGTCGTGGGCCGAATAAGAAACTGCCGCTCTTTTCGCTCTTCAACTACATTCTAAAGTGTTTGTACTTGGGATGCCAATGGAAAAAGCTACCCATTAAGAACGATTCAAACGGCCGTCGGGAAATACACTACACCACCGTCTATCGTTCCTTTCGTCAATGGTCTGCGGGTGGCTGCTTTGATCGCATTTTCTCCGAATCCGTGTCGATGCTGGCTCGTGCCGGTCATGTTGTCGCCGGGCCAGGGGCGGCGGATTCAGTTTTCCGCGCTCCGCGCAAATTCAAACCAAATAACCCAATTTGAAGCGCAATAAGCGCGTAAGCTTGGTCATGCCAGCCCCACGCCATCCACAATACATTGCTGGCGATAAAGCACCAAAAACCCTTGTTACGCCTGGTTTTTGAGCTAGACCCTACCAGCCATGCCGCAACAAGCGTTGCCACCATGGCTGGCCATTGGAGAAGGTTGATCCAATCCACATTCATCTCCCTCGTCAGTGCGCAGATTCGGTGCATTAGTCAATCGCAGGAGGGTTCCACTGCTGAATCTAGGATGATGATAAGCCCCTGGAATTTTTACAACGCCTCGCCGCGTTGGTGCCACGCCCGCGACTGAATCTGATCCGCTTCCACGGCGTAATGGCGCCCAACGCGAACTAGCGCCCGGAGAGTGTGCCGGGAGACCAAGCGAAAGTGGCGGATCCGCAAGAGTGAGTAGACGCGGAAGATGCCGAGGACAATCCAGAGTCTGAGGATAGTAAGCATAAACAGCTTTTTTCCAAAAATCCACATCCATGCTCCGTAAACCCAACGCCAAAAGACGCCGAGAATAGTCGGCCAAGTAGGTTACTCAACGTGTTTTTGACTACTGGTTGCGGGTTTCCGGAGACGGATACCGCCGATTACTCGTTAGTTGGTGGCGACGTCCTTTATCGTCCATATGCGATCTCATCTCTTGAACCTACGACCAAGCTAACCTGCCGGGTTGAGCACCAGTAGGTTTCGCAGAAGAATTTGAAACTGCCATTATTCTGTGTATTTACCTTTATACTCGCGCGTTGGTTCTACCGTTTGCACCAAGTCGATGATCATTCCACCCGGATCTTTGATCATGATATGTTTTTGGCCCCGCGCCTCTGTTCGCACATGAAAGAGAATGCGTACTTTACCGATCTTGAGTTTTTCGGCACGGTTCAAATCAGGGTACCACTCAGATACGGGTGTTTTTGATTAAAACCGCGAAATGTCAATTAGTCGAAAAATAAGCACTGGCACACCAATATTTGCTTTTTTGCATCGTGTTAAACCGTGCTGAGCGGCGTGGCGATCATGAGCGCACAGATTAAATCAAACTTGTGAGTGC
>JANOTC010000678.1:0-12695 GCA_031416175.1 Gammaproteobacteria bacterium | reverse complement strand
CGTGGCCATATCCGGTCCTCAAATTAAATTGAATAGCGGTGGCTCGGCCGGAAGCGGTGCAGGCGCTTCACCGACGGCGCCCGTAGCGCCTGAAAAAGCGGACGACGGCAGTAAGTAAAAATGATCCCTCAGGATGACCCCAACGGCTCCAGCACATCGCCGAGCCCAGCCGCTCAAGACGACGACCGAACGCGGATCTATTCCCCTGCGCTGCCCGGTGTGGGCAGCGCACAGCCCGTAGCGGCAGACGACGACAGAACGGTCCTCGCACAGGCGCCGCCATCGCCCAAAAATAATGACGAAAAAACCATTGTCGCGGCGCAGGATGACGACAAAACACGCGTCTTTGTGCCTATGCCCAGCGCGCCGCCCATGGCAATTGAACCCGCACGCGAGAATATTCCTCCCGTTCGACTACAACCGGTGGTCAAAAACACCGACCCGGTAGATATCGGCAGCCGCATTAAGGATCGTTTCATCCTTAAAGAAAGGCTAGGTTCCGGTGGCATGAGCGTTGTCTTCAAAGCGCTGGATTTGCGAAAACAGGAAGCCAAGAACAGCAACCCCTTCGTGGCGATTAAGGTGTTGGGTGATCTGTTCGCCGACCAGATGCAATCACTGCTGGTGCTCGAGCGCGAGTCGCAGCAAATTCAAAAATTGGCGCATCCGAACATCGTCACGGTTTACGATTTCGATCGCGATGGCGATACGATTTACATGACCATGGAATGCCTTGACGGGCAATCAATAGGCCAGGTCATTGCCAAGCACAAGCATGGGATGAGTTACGCCGACGTCGTTCCCTACGTCGACGGTATGTGTCGCGGCCTGGAGTACGCGCACTCCAAGCAGATTATTCACAGCGATTTTAAGCCCGAAAACATTTTCTACACGAAGGACAATGTTGTAAAAATATTGGACTTCGGCATTGCGCGCGCCAAGCGACGGCCCGGTGACGAGGTCACTGAAGAATTCGACGCAGGCTCTCTCGGTGCGCTCACGCCGCAGTACGCCAGTTGCGAAATGTTCGAGAAAATCGATCCCGATCCGCGTGACGATATCTATGCGTTAGGTTGCATAACCTACAAGCTGTTGACGGGTGAGCATCCGTTTAACGGCATGTCGTCGATCAAAGCGCGCGACAAGAATTTGAAGCCCAAACGCATCAACCCACTTACGAATCGCCAGTGGCGAACGTTGGAAGCCTCGCTTTCATTTGACAGAGAAAAACGCACTCGGACCGTAACGGACTTCCTCGAAGGCTTTTTACCCAGTAAACGATCGCCGTGGATTTATGCCACCGCCGCTGCGTTGATCCTCACTGTTAGTGTCGGGGGGTACAGTTGGTTTACCGTTAGCACGCAGCCGGAAGCGGTTCACGTAGAGCTGACAGATGAACAAAGGCGCACAATTGCCAGCTCGCTTGAAACAGCGGATGTATACATTTCCATGGGGTATCTTGCGTCGCCTCCGGGCGATAGCGCGCTGGACCAGTATGTTAATGTACTCAAGATTGACCCGACCAATAAGGTGGCTATCGCCGGGAAAAAGAATATTGCTCGAAAATACCTTGAGCTGGCCAAAGAGGAAGTGGGGCGGCAAAATTTTGAGCAAAGCCTTGCGCTCGTCAAGACCGGATTGTCGGTGGAGCCGGACAATATTGAGTTGAAAACGCTTGAACGTGAAGTGGCCTCGTCAAAAGGACAATCTAAGTAATGGGCTGAAAGAATGCGTCCCATTCCCCGTCCGGCGGGCTAATGCAGTAACCTTATCCCAGTCGGCCCTATTCCGACTCAAAATTTAGGCCAGAATTGCTATGAAAAAACGCGTTCTATCTGCAATTGTTTTAATAATCGCTACGGGTTGTGCCAGTAGCGGCAAAGATAAATCCATGCAACTCAGCGCCGATGCAGAAGTGGGGCGAGAGAACATCGACAAACTCTTTGTCGTTGATTGCCTCTTACCCGGCCAAGTGCGCTCGCTCGGCGAGTCGGCTTCCTTCAACACAGCCCGTCGCCCGATTAAAACCTCCGCACTCGATTGTGAAGTGCGTGGCGGCGAATATGTAACCTTTGATCGCGCTGACTATGCAACGGCTCTAAAAATCTGGCTGCCTCAGGCTCAAGCCGGCGACCCCAACGCTCAGACAATCGTGGGTGAAATCTACGAAAAAGGCATGGGCATCGTTCCCGACTACGAAGTAGCCGCGCTCTGGTATAAAAAGGCGGCGAACCAGAATTATTCGCGTGCGCAGATCAATCTGGGGTACCTGTACGAAAAGGGCTTGGGTGTCGAGCAAGACTTGACTCAGTCGATGAACCTGTATCGCAAGGCATCCGGTTTGCCCGATGAAATTGCGTATGTATCGGAAGTTGCGCTGTCGGCGCAGCGCGAGGAACTCCAGTCGCTTAAAGACGAGGTCAAGCGCCTTCAGACCGAAGCCGAGGGCTATCGGAAACAACTCAACGGCGCCCAGCAAAAATTGAAGGCCGCACAGACCGATGAGAGCAGCACCCAAAAGGACGTGGCGCGTTTGCAGAAGCAAATTGAGCAGCTGCAAAAGGCGCCGAAAAAACCAGACGCCAAGGACGCCGCAACGCAAACTGCCGACACTCAGGTCCAAGTAACCGAATTGCTCGGGCAATTGAAGCTACGCCAGGACGAATTGACGAATCAGGGTCTTTTGATCGCTCGATTGGCCAAAGAGGCCGCCGATTATCGTGGGCGAATTTCGATTGTTGAAAAGCAACGCCTGGCCATAAATGGGCCGAGTATCGAGATTTTGGATCCGCCGCTGGCGGCGACACGGGGCAAACCCAATATGCTGTTTCGCACGGCCAGCCAAACCCGTGAGATATACGGAAAGGTGATTGCACCGGCCGGCGTAAAATTCTTTTCGTATAACGATCGAAAGATTTTCCTACGCCCTGATAATAGTTTCCGCATTCCCATCGAGTCGAAGGAAAGCAGCTCGCAAGTTAAGCTTCAAGCGGTCGATGGCAACGACAGAAAAGCCAACTTGGAGTTTGTAGTAACCTTGGCGCAAGACACGCAGCTCAAGGTTTCGACTGAGAAACAACCGACGTTGACGAGCCAGATCCAAGGCATAAACGTGGGTTCGTATCACGCACTGATTATTGGCAACAACCAATACAAGCATCTGCCGGACCTTAAAACAGCCGTCAATGATGCGACTGAAGCGGATACGGTTTTACGAACGAAATTTGGCTTCACAACAACGCTACTGGTCAATGCGGATCGGTACCAAATTCTTTCGGCGTTGCACAAGTTAAAGCAAACTTTGAACGGCAATACAAACCTTCTAGTTTATTTCGCCGGCCACGGCGATTTAGACAAAATTAATGATCGCGGCTATTGGTTGCCGATTGATGCCGAGGTCGATAACACGGCCAATTGGATATCCAACGAAGCGATCACCGACATCCTCAATACGCTCCCGTCTAAACACATTATGGTTGTTGCCGATTCCTGTTATTCGGGAACCATGACGCGCACCTCAGTGCCGCGGATCGAAGACGCGCTATCGCCCGAGGTTAAAAAGAAGTGGATTGAGCTGATGGCCAAGAGCCGATCAAGGACTGTTTTGTCTTCAGGCGGGTTGCAGCCTGTTTTGGACGAAGGCGGCGGCAATCATTCTATTTTCGCCAATGCCTTCTTGTCGGCGTTGAAGAATAGCAGCGATTTGCTGCAGGGGTACGCCTTGTACCGTCACGTGGCGAATGAAGTCTCATTGGGCTCCGGCAGTGCCCAGACCCCCGAATATGCCCCCATTCGAAGAGCGGGACACGAAACCGGTCAGTTCTTCTTTGTGCCAAAAACATAATGTGGGGCCGTGCGGCGCTCGCTATTTGGGCGCTGCATGGTTAGCGCGCACGCGAGGTTTTGGCGTATGACGAAACTCGAAGATTTCAACGAAGTATGGGTATAATCACGAAGCATTTAGAGCGCGGTTTTTCAAAGATCGGTATTACCTCAGATTTTTGCAATTATTGTCCACTTAACCAATGGGTTACACCTGAAACTCAATGCCGATTATACTGCGAATTCTGTCCTATCGTAACGAGCCCGTAACTCGCGATATTTCCAAACAATTCGATCAGTTCGGAGGTACGATTGGTCGTGCCCCAGACAGCGGCCTCATACTGGACGACCCCAGTCGCAGCATTTCGCGCACCCACGCGCGAATTGAGTTCAGTAACGGCGCCTATGTTCTGACGGATTTAGGGAGCAATCCTAGTCTGGTGAACGACCGACCAGCGGGAAGTGGCAAACGCGTTGTTCTAAATCACGGTGACAAGTTGGTTATCGGCGACTACCAACTGAGCGTCGTAGTTACCCCAGAACGCGGCCCGCCGAACATCCAGCCGTTACACAGGGTGACCGAACCTGCGCCTGCACAGGAGTCAATTGAGCTTGACCCCCTACTGGGGGCTGATATTCTCAAGGTGGGCAGCACATACGCTGGGGCGTCTTCCATTAGCAATGACGACCCGCTCGGCATTAACTCTTTTTCGCCGCTGGCGATTGTTCCGGACGCGACACCGCCGGGCGCTCCACAACGCCGAGAAATTCCGTCGCGCGGATCGGAGAGCGACCATGTGCCACCGCAGAGCCAGGCTTTTTCTTTCGGTGGCGATTCTCTGTTTAGCCCGAGAGAACCGTTATACCCGCCCAGCACCGCCTTCACACCGAGTGTGGCGTCGTTCTCGCAAAGCAGTTCATCATCGATCCCTGATGACTACGATCCGTTAGCGGATCTACTCGGGCCGCGTGTTACTAAACCTGCGTTGCTCCCAGCCGCATCCGTTGTGCCAGCGCGGTTGCCGCCGGTCGTCGCCGAAAGCGAAGTACTGCAAGCCCTACTGCGCGGTTTGGGATTGCCAGACTTGAAAGTGGGCCTTTCCGCTCCGGAGCTTGCCGAACTTGTAGGAACCCTATTGCGCCAAGCAACGGAAGGCACCATGGAGGTTTTGGCTGCCCGCGCCATGACTAAACGCGAAAGCCGTTTGGAAATGACGATGCTTTCAGCCCAATCCAATAACCCCCTCAAGTTCTACCCCGATGCCAGCGGTGCGCTGGCTCAAATGCTTGGCAATAACGCGCCGGGTTATGTGCCCGCCGCAAAAGCAATGGGCGACGCCTTCGACGATCTCAAAGCGCACGAGCTGGCGGTAATGGCGGGGATGCATGCGGCCCTGATTGGCGTGTTAGAACGGTTTGATCCCAATGCCATTGAAAGGCGCTTGAAAGTACCCACTGTGATGGATAAAGTTTTGGCATCCAATCGCAAGGCAAAAATGTGGGATAGACTGGTCGAGTTGTACGGTGAAATGACGCGCGAAGCTGACGATGATTTTCAGCGATTGTTCGGCGAAAAATTTGGGTTGGCCTACGAAGAACAAGTTCGACGCTTACGTCAAGCGAGGAAGTAATTTATACCTCGCGCGGGCATAACTTGCGTTTTTGGGAAAGTGAATGTGCTCAGAATTTGGACGCACAGATTGAAAAAAAGCGCAGGTGTAGTTGCGCTACACTGAGCATTTTTTGATTGAAGAGCGTTCAAAGACGGGGTGCAGGCGCGTTTCATAAAACGCAAGTTATGCCCGTGCGAGGTATAGTTGGCGAGTCGCCCGCACTCGGTGCCGACACCACGAAACGCCATGATTGCAGATTGGGTCGCAGTGTCTCCAGAAATTCAATTTATTAGCTTAGTGAGAGAAAATGTCCTGGAATAGTAAAGTAGTTTGGGGCGAAGGGATGTTGCTGCAGCCGCAGCATCTGCAGCAGCACGACCGGTATTTGCACACGCTCCTGGAAAATCGAGTTGCCGGCTTGAGTTGTTATGGCTGGGGATTCCGCGATCTTCAAATTGATGAGCAGCAACTGGCGCTTGGCAAAATCGCACTGCTGTCTTGTAACGCCGTACTTCCCGATGGCACCCCCGTCTGCTTGCCGTCCGACGACGAACTGCCTGTTCCGCTTGATGTTCCCGGCGATGCGCGCAACGTGCTAGTTGTTTTGGCGCTGCCTACCCGCCGACGTGGTATTGCAGAAGTGAGCAACGAGTCCGGTAGCGACAATTTTGCACGTCATCGCACCGCCGAATTTGAGGTGTTCGATAGCAATGGCCTCGACAATAGCGCACTAATGCAGATTGGCAAAATGCGCCTGCGCCTTGCGCTGGAAAATGATGTCGCTAACGCTTATTCGTGGCTAGGCGTAGCGCGCATTATTGAAAAGCGGGCGGATAACCGCGTTGTATTGGATGCGGAATATTGTCCGGCGGCCCTCGATTTTCGCGCAGCAACGCGGTTATCGGCCTTCATCGACGAACTAGTGGGGCTGCTCCATCACCGTGGCGATATGCTTGCGGGTCGCCTCAGTCAACCGGGTGCGGCGGGCGTTGCCGAGATCTCCGACTTCCTCTGGTTGCAGGTGGTCAATCGAGCCGAGCCGCTTTTTGTCCACTTGGCCGGCATGACGGGCTTGCATCCCGAGGCGCTCTATCGGCAGCTCGTACAACTGGCGGGCGAACTTGCCACCTTTGCGCGGGTCGACAAGCGCGCTGTGACATATCCCGTGTACCGCCACGACAAGTTGCGGGAGACTTTCTTTCCCCTTATCGATGATTTGCGAAAATCCCTTTCCATGGTCATCGATTCGCAAGCCGTTCCCATCGCACTTGAAGAACGCCAGTTCGGCATACACGTAGCCGTAATGCCAGACCCCGAGCTGTTGAAATCGGCCAGCTTCGTTCTTGCCGTTAATGCTCAAATGCCGGCAGAAGTAATACGCGCGGGATTCCCGGCCAAAGTTAAAGTTGGGCCAGTTGAAAAGATTCGCGAGTTAGTCAATTTGCAGTTGCCCGGCATAGGCTTGCGCCCCTTACCTGTAGCACCACGCCAGCTACCTTTCCACGCCGGGTTTACCTATTTTGAACTGGATCGCGGCAGCGAATATTGGAAAACGCTTTCCACCTCGGCTGGATTTGGCATGCATGTACCCGGCGACTTTCCAGGGCTGCAGATGCAGTTTTGGGCCATTCGAAAGTAGGGCGAGCACCCGCGAGCAAACGGGTAATGGGCGGTATCCATCCCACTAAACCCGCAACCAGTAGGTAGTGATACGCGATGTGACGCGTGTTGCCACCTTTAATGCTGGGGTAACACGAAGCAATTACACTTCTGCTAATGCAAAATAGGTAAAAGCAGCCACGGCGATATTCACGCTCGCCACCCAACAAACTGGTCGAAATTACAGGCCTGTTGGTTTAGACTCGCGAATCTATTTGTCGGTGTTCGAACTGATGCCCAGTGTGCTGTCGATCTCACGCGAGTCTCCCTAGGGCGTTTATTCCGTTTGCGCGGTAAAATGCCGCATTGAATTCTGATGCGAGAAAAATATATGCAATTGATTTTCCGGCTACTACTGGCCGTTCTTCTGGCAAGCTTGATTGCGGGATGCAGTCAGTCCGAATCGTCCAGCAGCGCAGGCCATGCGGTGTTGGTCGTTCAGTTTGCTCCCCCTGCGGCGAAGTTGAGCGCGCGGGCTGTGAGTTCTGCTGCACCCGTTTTGCCAGCCGAGCTGACGCGCGTCGTCTTTTCGGTTAAAAACGAAAATAACGAGGTCATAACAGAGGGCGATTGGCTCAAGTCAGACGGGAAACTGGAATTCGGCCTTGATGCGGGCATACCGCTAAACCTGGTTGGAACCGCGTATGCCGGAAATGAAATCCTCTTCAGCGGGTCAGCCGCCATCGCTCCACTCGTTGCGGGCGAGAAGCGCCCCGTCGCCATTTTGCTCGCGCCCAAGGTTAAGGTGCTGGTTTCGCCCAGTGGTTCTACAGGACTGGTGACTGCACAGTCCCAAGTGCGGATTATTGTTGGCTCCAGCGACGGCGTCCAGTTGAGTTCCAACGTGACCGGGCTCGAAGATGCGCGCGTAGTTTGGTCTGTAAATGAAATCGAAGGCGGCAACGCCACGGTCGGCACGATCAGCACGCAGGGCCAATATACGCCACCCGCCGTGTTACCTGAGGACACCGTGGTCATCGTGCGAGCCGAACCTGTGTCAGCGCCTTCGTTCGCGTCAAGCTTACCTATTCAGCTTATCCCCGTCGTACCGCCCATAGTGGTGGATACTTTGCCGCCCACCAGTCGCGCCACGCCAGCAGGTGGGGAGTATATTAGTCAGGTGTCGGTCGCGCTGACTTGCGGTGACTGCACCGAAATCTTTTACACAACAGACAAGTCGGAACCTGACTTAACTTCCCAGCCTTACCATCAGCCACTTATTTTGAATGCGGATACTGTGCTTAGATTCGTAAGCCTGGACGCCGCCGGTAACCGCGAAGTCGTCGCACATCGCGAAAGCTATCTAGTCGAAACGGTACCAGCGGCGCCAACAGTAATTACGGCCTCAGGGGGAAGTGGTGAAGTGAGTCTGAGCTGGGGTGCATCCTCACAGGCGCGAACCTATAATGTGTATCGTAGCGAGTCTGCGGATTTTTCGGTTACTGACGTGCCCATCAAATCTGGCCTCGCCCAGCCCACCTTTCTCGATTCCAGCGTTGTTAACGGGACGACTTATTATTATGCCGTCCTGGCCGTCAACCGGGCAGGCACAAGCGCGTTGTCAGCCACACGCAGCGCACGACCAGTACCAGGAAAACCCACCGCGCCGACGTTGCTTACTGCCCAGGCGGCGGACAACCTCGTTGGCTTAAGCTGGCAGCCCAGCGCCGGTGCCGCGACCTACTCAATTTTCCGCAGCGAGACAGCGGGAGTGCCGACCGGCGGACAGTCATGGCGCCTCGGACTAGAGAGCACAACATACAACGATGCGACAGCGCTTAACGGAACTCAGTATTTCTACGCCGTAATGGCAAATAACCTCGGCGGTGCAAGTGCAGCCTCCAACGAAGTCAACGCCAAACCGATGCCCCCGCTGCCCGGTACGCCGACGGTGCAAACTGCAGCCGGCATTGGCCAAGTTACGCTAAGCTGGAATACCGTTGGTAAAGCGGAAAGTTATAACATTTATCGCAGTTCTCAGGCGGATGTATCAATTGGGGGCGAACCCTTAGCCAGCGTCTTGGGGAGTGCTACAACACAATTTGTGGACACAGGCCTAGAAAGCGGAAAAGCGTTCTATTACGTTGTAGTCGCAATTAATTTGTCGGGTAGTAGTTTGCCGTCGGACGTTGTGTCCGCTACCCCTACTCTGGCGCCCTGCGTGTGGAATCAAGGCTTGTGGAATGCCTGCAATTGGCAATGATTTAGAAGAGACTTTTTGAAGGAAAGCATATGAAGAAGTTCGCAGTGAGCGCCGCTTTGATGGCGGCAATAGGGTGTTCCCTCGGCCAAAGTGCCAATGCGGGTGAAGTGATCGGTCTTACAGTATTTAGCCCTGAGCAGCCGGCACGTGCAGAGGATGTGAACGGAAATTTCAATTCTCTTAAGGCGGCCATTGAAAGTAGCAATACGCGTATTGGCGATCTGGAAACGGCGACGAGCGGCCTAGGTGCTGTAAAGGCCACTGTCGACGCAAACAATACACGTCTCGGCACGGTCGAAACTTTGACCAGTGGGCACAAGGAGGATATCGCCGGACTGCGTTCTGCGCTCGACGCCAAAATCGATACGGTTACGGCGAACAGCAAGATTGACGCCGTGCAGCAAAGTGTGGATAGCAAAGCGTCAATCGCAGATTTGAACGCGCTGAAAACCCAGGTCGCCGTCGTCATGGGGACTGTGGGGAGTATTGCTTACCAAAAAACCCCGGAATATGCCGGCGTTACCCTTTCGAATACCAAAGTTAATGGCGGCAGTATGGTCGCCCTGGTATCGGCAGGAAGTTCGGTTAAGGTGGAGATGAATTATGCCGTCAGAAACCCGGTTGATTATTGCCCCAATTGCATTGATCAAATCCAAATAGGATTCAGCCACCAAACAACGGCTACTGGCTGCGTTTACAGCGGTAATCCAGGTACGACTGGTGTCACGGGCAATGGCAGTATTACACTGACTGCACCACAGCAACCCGGCGTCTATTTTGTTGGATTCGATCGCTCACAGCAATTCAGCTGCCTTTTGGGGTGGTCAGCACCGAATACATTCAACCGCTACATTGCAGTTGTCATAGTTCAGTAACAACGCTTGGATTCTCGGCCCTCAGGCATTGCGCAATGCCTGAGGGTGCATAGATACTTAAAACTCCACCCGATAACCCACGGTTAGCGCCGTCGCGGACCTATCCCGCAACAAGCGGACATTCGAAAGCCGTGCGTATGCGACCCCGGCTCCTGGGATTGAAAATTGGCCATCGGCATTCAGAACAAAATAATCCGCGTCCGGCCCGCGTGTGACGAACCCGAATTGCGAAGCGCCCGTGTCTGCGGTGAATTTGGCTTGGACTTGTTCCCCTTTCGTGTTGAATTCATGTAACCACGCCACCCCCAATTGAGGAATAAGTACCCCAGACTTGAATGAAAACACGCGCGAGACGCTCGCCGTGAGTCGGGTGGTTGTGCTCGACGATTCCTGTCCGGCCACGGTCAGGCTCAAATCTCCGGCATTTTTTTCTGAATAGCCTTCAATCGATGATGCAGCGTAAACGAGGTTAGCCGAAAGCGCCATATTGGCGTTATATTGCAGCGGGACTCCGTAACCCGTTCCAAGGCTAAGGCTTGTCCGCGCGCCTGCAGTTTCCCCCAGTGCCGTGAGTAGCACGGGATCCTGACCGACAATCGTAAATGCAATTTTTCGACTCAATTCGAGCTGTTGACTACTGCGGCCCAATGTTCCTTCCACGTACCAAGCGTCGTTCAGAAAATGGCTGCCGTAAAGAATTATTCCATACTGGGTAGATTTAAGTTCGCTGCCTTTGTCGGTCAGTGTGGCGGAGGTTCGATTAAACTGAGGCGCGACGCCCAAACTTGTGTTCAGGCCTAACCGATAATCGACACCGACGACCATGCCTTGACCGCTACTGTCGAAACCCATTTCCGTTGTCGTCTCACGTTGGTCGGCTGACGAAAATGTACCGTTAACGTATCCGCTCAGGCGCTGGGAATACAGCCCACCCTCGGCCTCAGGGTTCGAACCCGCGCGGAAAATAGGCGCTGAAAATGTGGACTTGTTGTTCTGAGCGTTCAACTTCGGGCGAAACGAATTTCGTTTGGCGCTTTGCAGCAGCGCCCCCACGCGCGAAGAAACATCGCCGCTAAAGTTCACAGCCGGCGCGCGCGACTCCAGAAGCCCCGGTGAAGAATTTACTTTGGCCGAAATCTCCTTAAACACCTCCGCAACTTGCTCAGGTGCCGGTGAACCTGCCGTGAACGTGCATACTGCACCCAAGAGCGATCCTGTGGCAGCGCCTGGCAAAAAGTTTGGACAGAGTTCATCTAACGCCGTGTCGACGGCCGCGACTGCGGCATCCTGACTGCTAACAGTGACTGAAAAAGGGAGGCCCTCTATGGCCATCACCGAATGAGCGGTGCCGAACATGGCCAATCCGAGCACGTTTCTTGACAGTTTTAGCATACCAACACGACAGCCCATTCTCATCCTTCTCCGATTGTCCGTTGCGACCCAAGCGCCCCTTTTTCGAAAGGTGGCGAATGGCACCGTAAAGAAGCCACTTTACCACTAGGAGGGTAGTGGCAGCCATTTTCTAAGGCCCTTTTTCACGTGTATTGATATTGCAGATGCGGTAAAATTTAGTAACGACTCTCGCGATTGTTATTATGTGCCGCCGCCTGGCTCACGTTTAATGCACTGCACGTCTAACGAACGGAATGTCCTTGACTCACACAATCCCACTTTCACCGAGCACCTTCATTTCCCTGTCCTCAGGTCGGGCATTTGGTATGACGGATGTGGGGCTCGTTCGAAAATCCAATGAAGACAACTTTCTCATTGACGCCGCATTAGGGTTGGTATTGGTAACCGATGGCATGGGTGGTCATAAGTCGGGTGACATTGCCAGCGCAGAAGCCGCGCTAGCAGTGCAGACTTTCCTCGCGAATAGGACAGCCCATAAATCCCAGGCGGTCGCTGATTCCGCCACGTCGGTAACGCTTCGGTACAGTCCGCCTTCCGATCCGGATGCCACTATTTCCGACGACACGCTGCAAACAATCATGAGCTTGTTTGACGCAATTGAGTTCGCCAATGCCCGCTTGTACGCGCAGAATATAACCAATAACATGGCCGACGGCAGTGGTATGGGCACGACGCTAACTGGATTCTGGCAGCCCAAATCAAGTGGAGAAATGGCAGTTTTCCATGTTGGGGATAGCCGCCTCTATCGCTATCGCGACAAGGAGCTTACGCTCCTAACACGCGACCATACCCTGTACCAACAAGCGTTAGATGATGGCAAGTTCGACAATCTACCTTCGCGTAATCAGCTGTTTCAAGCGATTGGGCCGTTGGAACGGGTCAAGCCCGAAATAACGCCACTACGTGCCAATGCCAATGATCTATTGCTATTGTGCTCCGACGGTCTGCACGGATGTGCGCCTCATGGACTCATCGCCGAAATACTCAGCAAAACACACAAGAACAATTTGGATAAAGCCTGCGCAGCGCTAATCGCGTTAGCGAAAGAATATGGCAGCCGAGACAATATCACAGCGGTGCTTGTCGCTTTTTAGAGCGGTTACTAATAGT
>JANOTC010000677.1:0-6097 GCA_031416175.1 Gammaproteobacteria bacterium | reverse complement strand
GCGTGCGTGTCCCATGTATGACCTCCTTTTTGATCAACTTCGTGTCTGAATAAATGTGTTTTTTCATTGTTTTATTCTAACAGTTATTTCGCGTTTAAACTATGCAAATTTGGCTTTGTTTGGCTTAAGTCAACGGCATTGGGGGAGGCGGGTGCGCAGGCTAGTCGACTGGAAAACTTTAGGCGAAGCACTGATTCAAACGCACACAGATGTTACGAAGTGTCATTCCTAGCATTCACCTCCAACTTGACCACCGCTCTGGCAGCAACTGCGGACCTATCACCTGCCACGCTCGTCCTCAACACGCCACTGTCGCTCCAATCGCTTAGCGAACGAACCCAACCTTGTGCCGCACGGACGCTCCCGGATGGGAGGCCAAATCGAAATCGCGCATACCTCTCCTGGGCGAATCGGCATTAACCGCCTTGCCGTCAGAAAACCTAGCGCGACGCCGTGCTAACCAGCGAAATAATCAAAGGGACGAACCATCGCGGGGAAAGGTGGGAAAGGTGGGAAAGGTGAAGGCTAAATCGTCTTGCTCAACCGTTCCAGAGAATCCGACGATCAATGTCGCTACACGCCACTGAAGTCGACAGCCATGAACGACACTCATTAGTAACGCGGCCTGGCATCGCCCGGTTACACGGACGTCACTAGATCGAACCGTGCTTATCCGGTTAGCTCCCAACACCATCAGGCCACTAGCCTTTTCTGGCCAAAAGTGGGGCGATGGCCCCATTCATAACGCAAAAACCGTCTAGTGGCCACCTGTTTGGCGCCATTTCGTTCTCGTTGTGGGGTAGCGACTTAAGCTTGGGCGCTAACCGGATAAGCACGGATCGAACTAACTTCCAGCGATTCGTATCGCCTACCCAGAATATCGATAAACAGAAACACTCGAACTTGCCTTCACACAATTCGCGCCTAACCGTTGCCCCAACAACGAACCAAACCAACCGCGCCGCATCGCCAAACTTCATTCGATTACCTACTGTTGACGAGATACAGAATTTGTTCTGTGCCGATCATATTGACTGGCAAAGATTTTCTATGGATTTCCCCAGCCGCGACCGCGACCGCGGCTACGATAACCGGCCACCATCGACGGCGAACCTGAGCAGACAACACAAGGGATAAAACACGGCGCACAAAAAAGGCGCCGTCATGCGCCTTTTTTGTTATGTTAATCAATATATTACATCACAATTGGCGATCGCCAATTTTTGGCAAAACCGTATCCAACAACTGTTCTATCGCGGCTAGGTACTCTGCCTTAACTCCGCCGTTGGCCGTCATCAAGCGCACTTCGACGACGCCTCCACGACCTTTTTTCACTGTCATTAGCTTCTTGCCATTGCCGCCACGAATATCCGCCGCTGCCCCCGATTTCCGTTTTGGGGTGACGCTCTCGAGTAGCCGGCTCACTACAATGGCACCGGGCAAGACGGGTAGGTGGTCGGCGCCTCGTTTCTGTTGCTCCTCCGCCAGCACTACCGCCCGCGCGAGAATTGCATGTCGCGCACTTGGTTGCTTCAAGTAAGGCGAAAGGAGACGAGCATGCTCAAGCCTGAGTTCGCATGTGGTAAAAGCAGCTACGATCTCTTCGGGCAATTCGGCCAGCGCAATGAAGCGAGAGATGGTTCCCTCGTCCAAACGCATCCGCTCAGCCATGTCCTTTTGAGTTGTGTAGTAGTTGTAAACCTTCAGCGCTTTACGGTACTTCACCGCACGCTCATAGTCCGTAAGATCTTGTCGGTCACGATTCTCAATGTCCGACAGCCGAAACGCCTCTTCGTCCGTCAAAGAACGCGGTTCAACCAGGAACAAAAATTCCGGGTGGTTATTAGCGCGCAGCCAACTTGTCGTCCAGTGCCTGCGTGCGCCACAGATTACTTCCCAGTCGTATTCAGCATCTTTGCTTGGCCGAACGATAGCCGGGAATTTCTGTTTTCCCTCAGAAAGAAATCCATCGATCAAATCTCGGCAGTTCTCTTCGTTCAACGCCGCGTAGTCTCGATCATGAGCCTCCCACAACCGACACCGTACTGGATCGGCCCAAAGCATCTTGCGGCTTTCCGCATTGGCCAAATTCGCCAATGTGGTTTGGCGGTGACCAAGGTAGTCTGTGTTACGTTTACGCGCGACATTGGCAGTCGCCGCTTCTGTAACTACGCTGCGTAAATCGTCCAAGTCAATTCGATTGCGTGCCATACCAAGTTGTCCCTATATTTCGGAGATTACAGAACGCCCTTCTCCCGAAGAGCATCGTGGTGACTTGGCCACGTCTTACGTATCTCCAGCTCCACTTCGTTACCGACCGCCTGTATGAACGCCAACGCACGTTTGTACGTTTCGCGTGACGCTTGCGGGCCGCGCTGTTCCAAAACCGTCATGAAATTCGCGGCCGCCGTATCGACCTCAGCCGAGTCCTTCATCTGTGCCTTGAGCATGTCATTGCCGAACACCAACCCCATCATGTCAGTGATCTCTTGATGTGAGGCTTTTCTCTCATCTTTCTTCGACACCAACACCTTAACGAATTTGTAATTGGTCGGCATCCCCCGGTCCTCCATCAAGGCCAGGGTATCCTTTAGCATCGTAAAGAAATGCGCGGTCGAACTAAAATCAACGTTGGACGGTGGCACCGGTACAACCATCGCGTTTACCGCTTGCAGTACCGACAACGAGATCATGCCCAGCGCAGGCGGCGGGTCAATAATGATGACGTCGAACTGGTCTTTGATCGTGTCTAAACCCTGTCTCAATCGCACCAGGTGCGAAGCATCCTCACGGGCTTGCGCAGCCAATTCATATTCAGCGTTATAGAGGTATAGATTGGCTGGAATGATAGAAATGTTCGGCCAATACGTTTTGTGCACGGCGTAATGCAAGGTGTCGAAGTTTTTGAACACGTCGTCGGAAACTTGGCCGGCGAGAAAGGGGTAGATCGTGTCGTTCTCGTCAAGGTCGAGATCCGGATTCAAACCGAACAATAACGTCGTGCTTCCTTGTGGGTCACAGTCAACCACGCAAACCCGATACCCCTTGAGAGCCAGATCCTGCGCTAGATGACACGACGTAACAGATTTGCCGACCCCGCCTTTGAACGACTGTATAGAGAGAATTATTGGCTCGTCCGTATCGGCACGGTAGGGTAGGGTGCCAAAAAACTCGCGCATTCGATTAACCTGTTCTAGGCTATAACCCACGCGTCGACCTGTCTCATCAACGTCTGGAGGCGGCAGCTTGCCTTCGCTCTCCCGCAATCGAATGTGCTGAGCGGTCCGCCCGACCATCTTCGCCGCTTCCGTCGGGTTGAATCGCAAGTCCAGCG
The DNA here is from genome assembly GCA_031416175.1 of Gammaproteobacteria bacterium. GTDB lineage: Bacteria > Pseudomonadota > Gammaproteobacteria > S012-40 > S012-40 > JANOTC01. The sequence goes on along the minus strand of JANOTC010000677.1, from coordinate 2,763 downwards.
TTTTGCGACTTTCCGGCGCAAAAACTTTGGTTCGAAGCCGTTCGATGATGGCGTAGGCGCGCTGTTCGATCTCGGCGATCATTGCCAAAGTCACTCGGTTCGTCTGTGCATTCCGAGCTGCGGTAGCTCCCGTTGTCACCATGCTGTCCTCGTAGTCGAATATATAGGTTCCTCTCATTCTATATTCCATTTTTTGTTTTATTCAACTAGTATATTGAAATATTAGCGATACTTAGTTACTCTTTCCTAAGTAACTGCGTATTTAGACGGTTTGCATGACACCTCAGACGGGGCATCGCATGATCGAAGGACGGCGACAGAAAGAACGAAACACGTGTTACAACGGAATTTTCCCTTTAATGCAGCACCAATTATGCGGGATTGCGGACCTTTGATAGATAGCCTCAATGCCACGGGACAGTAGCAAGAACCGGTCCCCAGTCAACGCCAGCAGCGACGCTGATATCGTCCCAGCTAGCGCCGACACCATTTTGCTAGTTGAGCGAGTCGCCAAAATCGCCGCGCGACGCCGAGCGACTCCGAAACTGCCGGAAGAAATCGTACCGGTCCAAGAATCTTCAAGGCCTCGCAATCACCTATCGCCAATTGAAAACGCTCAATTGGCGCTGTTCGATTTAGAAAATTCCGGTCGATTTTCGACTCATCCCATTCGTCCAAGTACTGAACATCCGACCTTTCTAACTCGCGTCCCAATATTCCTTCCCGCACGACGCAGCAATCAGCGGGCCTTGCTCGAAGACGACAACAGCATGAGATTCAACACCTCGTGGGGCGCCGGGAAAAAACACGGTCCGCCATTGACCGTCTACGATGAAGACACGCTCATGGCAATCGGGCGTCTGCGCTCAAAACGACTCGCCGGCCGCCCGCATAATATGCCGTTACCAGTGACAGACCTCTTCAAGGTGCCGGGACACGATGACGTTAACGTTCACATTGTCCAGTGCTTATTGACTGATCTTCAGCATGAATGCGGAACGGAACGGGGCGGTAATAACAACAAACTGCGCCTAGAGTCAGTGAAGCGGCTAGCCGCCACTACAATCGAACTAGACACTAAAACAGCCGATAAAATCGTGTCTCGCGGAACGACGTTCAAATTGCTTGATGTAGCATGGCAAGAGTACGTAGATAACGCAGTCCTTTATATTCAATTCACGCCAATCATGGCGTCATGGTATGAGCGCGAATACACCTACATTGACTGGAATTTACGTCGCAAGCTCACTGACACAGGCAAGGCAATTCATCGATTCCTCGCTAGCCAGCCAAAAACGTATGAAATTCGGTGTGAGCTGTTGATGTCGACCATCCAATATCTTCGTGACTATAAAAAATTCATGCTTGATCTGAAGACAACCCTCAGAGACCTCGAACGCGAAGGTTGGATCAGGAAGTGGGAGATCACCGGGACCGGTAGGCGAATACCGCACAAACTGAGTATTGCCCGACTATAGTCGTATACAACTGACACTTTAGGTCCGCCAATGCGTGTACTTAACGGACCGAACGCCATTTTGGCTTAGCCTTGGACCAGCAGGGTAGGGTGGTTATCCCATAGCTCACCCGATTCTACGTGTACTTAGCGGACCCAAGCATCCATCACGATGCGCTCAATCCACCACGTTGGTTTACGCCCGTGTACCAAACGGACCGGATCCACGCGGTGTTGGAAAAGGCGGGCTAGGGCGATCGACGATATTTCGTGTACTTAACGGACTGAATATCATCACCCGCGAGGCTGGGAACCAATTGAGGTTGGACAGCCGACGTAACTCCCGTCCCCGCGTGTACTTAGCGGACCCAAACTCTGTTCCTGTGACCTATTCCCCGTCTGCGTGGCTTGGCTTGCCGTCGTTGTACTTAACGGACTGAACGAGAAGCACTCGCTGGCAACTCTGCATCGCGTTTCCACTAGCTGTATTTCCCACGTGTACTTAACGGACCGAAAACTACCATGTGCAGCCAGTTTCGGTTCACTCGGCATTTCGCTACGCCCGGACCGAAATATATCCACAACAACGTGTACTACAAGGACCTAAGCGTGTATCTAAAAGACCGTACCGTGTATTTGCCGGACTTTAAGCGTGTACCTCACGAACCGACCAGTGTATTACCCGGACCCAATCGTGTACTTCCCGGACCATAAGACCTCCACTTTCCGACTTAACTCGTTATTTTACTGGCACTTATTAGCGCTTCGAAAACCGGGTAGTCTCCTCTTAGTCTCCTCTTAGTCTTCATCTTGTAGTCTTTTGTAGTAAGCGCGAAGGCACGGCGCTACTGGTATTTTTTTACATAAATTATTTTTGGACAGTAATCGACTGGAATCCAGCGTTTTCTGGATTTGATAAAACATTCGCTACCGTTCGACGCAAAACCCCCTCCCGAAAACCGGAAGGGGATGGAATCAACACCTATTGTGCAATCAATTGCTTCGCCAAAGCCACTTCCATGCTGTCACTGTCTTGGTTGAGTACATCCAATCCCGTATCCGGCATTTCACCCGACGTAGACTGACTCACCGCAATTTTCTTCGCCATGAGCGTCATGCACGCGATTTGCGCCGTGCCTGCATAACCAAAGAAAAACAGTTCAACCGGTTGCTTCTGGCCGATGCGAAAAGACCGCATTGAGGCTTGTTGAACAGTATAAACGTTATACCCCGTCTGCATGAATACAATGGTCGGAAATTCCAGAAGATCCAAGCCCGTTTTAACGAGTTCCGGGTTCGTGATTAAC
>JANOTC010000676.1:0-5929 GCA_031416175.1 Gammaproteobacteria bacterium | reverse complement strand
TAACTACTGACACGATGGGTCATGATCGCTTTGTCGTGATGGAGCGAAAATTATTTGCCATTATGACGATGGGCGCCGTGCTAACCGCTGTGTTTGGCATTTGGATGCTTTCAGATTACGCCTGGCAAGCTTACCGTCAATCAGGCTGGTTACACGCAAAGCTCTTTTTGGTCGTCATACTCATTGCGTATCATACCTACTGTCTGAAAATCATGGGCGACTTCCGCAACAAGGCCAACGTTCGCAGCCATGTTTTTTACCGCTGGTTTAACGAGGTTCCTGTCTTGTTGTTATTCGCGATTGTCATACTCGTCATGGTCCGACCCTTCTAACGAGAACAACTGTGAGCAATTCGTCAAAGTCTGCCCCCGTCGTTCTCAAGCGCGTCACGCTGGCAAAAACGCGACTCTTTCACGTTGAAGGCGTGTCTTTGCGCTTTTCCAATGGCGTTGAAGTCGACTATGAACGTTTAAGTAGCAGCTCAGGCGGCGCCGTGCTGGTGGTGCCGATGCTGGACCGCGACACCGTCTTATTGATTCGTGAATACGCGGCAGGTGTAGAACGTTACGAGCTCGCATTACCCAAGGGCCGCGTGGAACCGGGCGAAGACTTTCTGCAAGCGGCCAACCGTGAGTTAATGGAGGAAACCGGATATGCCGCCAAACAATTGGAACTGCTGACGTTTTTCACCTTAGCACCCTCTTACCTTAACCATGTTACGCATGTCGTCCTGGCTCAAGACTTGTATAGCCAAAAGCGATTAGGGGACGAGCCGGAAGAAATCGAAGTTATTCCGTGGCAGCTAAGCCGTTTAACGGAGCTGCTGGCTCATCCAGAATGCACGGAAGCGCGAAGTATTGCAGCTTTATTCTTAGTCAGGGATCGTCTAGGATGACATTGCGTTCATGGAGTGTTTTATGTCTATCAATCCGGTGCCGGTACTTGCCCAGGTAATCGACATCGCCCGCGAGGCAGCCACTGCCATCCTCGAAATTTACGATACCGATTTCAGCGTTGCCCAAAAAGATGATCACAGCCCGCTGACAGCGGCCGACATGGCGGCACACCGTGTCATTACGGAAGGCCTTAAGAACATAACACCTAATCTACCTGTTTTGTCCGAGGAATCGGCGAGTATTCCGTTCAGCGAACGCCGAAAATGGTATCAATTTTGGCTAGTGGACCCGCTGGACGGCACCCGCGAGTTTATTAAGCGGAATGGCGAATTCACTGTCAATATCGCGCTGATCAATGACCAATCGCCTATCTTAGGGGTAATTTGGGTGCCTGTGACCGGCGTGTGTTATTACGCCTGTCGAGGTGTTGGGGCGTTCAAACAAGAACAGGGCGGACCGGCTAAACGAATTTTTGCCCGCGCTGCCTTGCCGCAATCACCTGAGAAAATAGTCGTCGCAGGTAGCCGTTCGCATGCGGATAAATCGCTCAACGTTTTTTTGAGCAAGTTAGGGCCGCACGAACTCATTTCGATGGGAAGCTCTCTGAAGAGTTGCCTAGTCGCGGAAGGCAAAGTTGACCTTTATCCGCGCCTTGGCCCTACCTCTGAGTGGGATACGGCGGCTGCCCATTGTATTGTAGAAGAAGCCGGTGGGCACATGACAGATACCCAACATAAACCACTACGCTACAACGCTCGCGAATCAATATTAAATCCAGACTTCTTCGTCTTCGGCGACACCCGAGTGGACTGGAAAAAATACTTATAACGCGCGGATTACGCTGTGAGTGCCCACACCCGCGAATGGCTCGCCGCGCCGGGTACGGCGACGCGTTCTAACACAGAATCAGAATTACCATCGACAACCACAAGCGCGCCGCTTTGATTATCGGAACACATAACTAGTGAGTTCCCCTCTGCAACGGGCACGAACGCGACTGATCCCACATCGCCCACTTTAATTTCGGCAATAAGCGTAATGCGTGGCAATTGCGTCAAGTCAAACACTAACAATACGTCTGTTTTCAAATTCGCCATTTGCTCCGCCGATCCGGAACTTGAAACGGTGAGATACAGTTTGCTCAGTTCTGGATTGAAAAAATACTTGCTAATGTAAACGTCGGGTATTTCTAACGAGTCCACAATGGAGTGAGTGGTCACGTCAAACGCACTCACGCGTGCTATAACGTGATTCGGGTCAGTCTTTCGATCCGCTCCGCGACCCATCGCGTAACGTCCGTCTCCCACCATGAACAAGTTGCTATGACCTTTGAACTTCAACGTGGCTTCTATTGACTGTGTTTTGGGGTCGATGATGTGCAATGTGCCATAACCGCTATTAAGACAATACACTTTTCCTGATACGGGCGAATAACCCAGCCCATGCGGGGACGAGTTGTTAGGTAGCTTGTCAGCCACCCCACCTTCCTTGTCGGCTTGCGCCAAATTGATGGTCGCGATGAGCGTGAGGTAAGTTGCTTGGTCACTCGGATTATTGCCAATGACGGACAAGGTACCATCTTTCAAATTGCTGATATAGGCCAAATTGGGCACGGCTACCCCACTGATTGAGCGCGAGGTAAACGCGGCTTGATGATGTCCGCGCCCGACGCACACCGTTTTCAAAATTCTCGCGTTGGCCGATTCTGCTTCAGCAACCACGGTGACAGACGATCCACCGAGTCCACAATGAATCTGATCGTTGCCATTGGCGTCACCGTCGTTCATTAGCCACGCGTTTGCGCTGTTAGGATCAACATAAATATGCGCGGCGAACGCATCTTCTGGAAATGCATCTTGAAATGTCAGGTGATCACGCGCTGGGTCAATCAAAATTACCCTTCGATCCGCAGTTAGACCAACGAAAACAGGCTTGTACGCTTTCTCTAGATTTGTTGCTGGAAGACTCGGCAATTCCCGCAATTTCACGTCACCATTCTGCCGATCTATAACGGATAACCGACCTACGACTCTATTTCCCGCGTAATAGGCGACGGCGAAATTGGCTCTTTTTTCAGACGTGAAGGACATGCGCGCAAGGCTCTCGCTGGGTTGGACTTTAGGAAAGTATACCGGCTCGCATAGGATTTGGAAGCACAGCGGCTATTTCAATTCAGGCTATGGACTATGTCTTTGGGCTGTTGGCCCGATGGGCCGGGGGAATATTCTGGCTGGGCGTGTCGACAAGCTTTACAATACGGCAAATAACATGGTTAATTTTTAATATTTAACATATTGTTTTTATTGTATATTTATAAATTGGCCCCATGTTTGCTTACATCCCTATGAAGATTCTTGCCCAATAAGGCGCAGGAAAGATTTTATCTAATTAGTGGGAAAAAAGCATGACGTCGAGGCGCAATATCGTTCGCCAACCATGCGCAACTTCAACACTTTTTCATCGCATGACGGCCTAAACGTTGTACCTGAGCCAGCTTCCTTGGCTCTGCTTGGATTAGGCCTTGTTGGCTTAGCTGCTCGCCGCCGTAAATTGGGCTAACTGCCGATCTGCCTTCCGACGCGCATTCCGTGGTTGCATCGTGACGATCAATGGGCAAAACCTTCCCAATGGTGTAATCTTTCAAAAGTCGCTTGGCGCTGCAACAAGAAAGCATTAAAAATCAGCGATATCACTTTCGACTCAAAACAATCAGGGAGTCACCATGGCACAAACTACTTTCGCAAACACAAGAGGCATCGCGCACAAAGGCAGCGGCGGCATGAGCACGGTTTTCCCCGATGTGTGTAAAACGCCGATCGGTCCTTCAGTTGTTCCCATCCCTTACCCCAATATCGGCAAAGCTTCCGACACCAGTAACGGCCCCAAATCCGTCACTATTGATGGCAAGATGCCCATGGTTAAAGGCGCGAAATATAGCACCAGCAGTGGCGATGAAGCAGGCACAGCCAAGGGCATTATGAGTAGCAGCACAAAAGGCGAGTGCGAATTTATGATGTATTCCTTCGATGTAAAAATTGAAGGTAAAAATGTCTGCCGATTGGGCGATCCTTTGTTTCATAACAATAAGAACATGGTAGGGTAGTCGCTTGAGGCGGAACAAAAACAAATGAGCGAAGCCAACGCCCTTTCATACGCCTATCGAGACATTTATGAACGATTTGTCGTAGAGGCATCGTTCCTGTGGAGGCTGCGTTCGATGGCCGTTAATCAACCGCACTATCAAATCGCCGACGTAAGCGCACTGGAAATACGCATTCAGGCACAGCTGAATGGGTTGGAGACATCCCTGAACGTTGCCTGGCCCCTCTGCGAAAACGCGCTGGAACTGAACGGCCCCGGGGAAGTTTTCACGGCCGCCATCGTGGCTTTCACTAGCCATGATAACGAAAGAATTCAAAAAGTGATTAGCACGGGATTCGCGTCGGATGAGGCGTTGAAGGGTTTGGTTTCTGCGCTAGCGTGGTTGCCCGCTGAAGTGAGCGATCCATGGACACAACAATGGTTAGCGAGTACCGATGTTAATGACAACTATTTGGCCATTTCACTCGCTAGCCTGTGTCGCGCCAACCCTGGCGATAAACTCAACACGCTGTTACGACGAGATTATTGTCGACAACATGAAAAATTGTATGCGCGCTGCCTACGCTTTATTGGCGAACTGAAGCGCCGTGATCTCGCCCCTGAGCTTGATAAGTCAATGAAGTCTGAGAATGCCAATGTGGCATTTTGGGCGATTTGGTCGGCCATTTTATTGGGTGACAAGTCTTTGGCTCATACGCTGGAACCCTACGTCTTTTCATCCTCACCCTTTCAAGACCGTGCGTTACACGTGGCAATGCGCACTTTATCCGTCAACGATGCCCGTCACTGGATCGCCCGTTTAGCCAGCGATCCGAAAAATGGGCGTCAAGTTATCAAAGCGAAGGGCATGCTCGGCGATCCCCAAGCCGCTGAATGGCTAATAGAAAAAATGCGTGACGCTCAACTTGCGAGATTGGCTGGGGAAGCCTTTACGTTGATTACGGGCATTGATCTTGTCGAGAACCACTTAACACAAGAGCCGCCCCAAGACCGCGCGCTAGTGCCTTCTGAAAACCCTGACGATGACGACATCGCGATGGATGAAGATGAAAAGCTTCCCTGGCCCCAGGCCGATTTAGTCGACGCTTTTTGGAAATCTGCTCGTGGGCAATTCAATCAAGGCGAGCGATACTTGCTGGGTAAAGGAATAACTAAAAAAAATATGTCGCACCTAATACAAGAAGTCAGTCAAAGACAACGTCAAGCGGCAGCCTTGGAACGGGCTCTGCTTGAACCCTCGCAGATTTTTACAAATACCCGAGCCAAGGTCGCTTAAGCATGACTAACAACCCCTCTAAGTTATATATCGCAGGCATGGGCATGATCACGCCGGTGGGCTGGAATGTCGCGATGACGGCCGCTTCTGTGAACGCCGGGATCTGTGCGTATGAAGCGTCGAGTTTTTATGACCAAGAAGGACAGGCGATCACGATGGCGGCGGTTCCTGCTGCCGTCTTTTATGAATCCGATGCGCAAATCGATGAGGGCGATTGGTATAGCGAACTCCACGATCACATTATCAAGATGGCCATTATCGCTGTTAGAGAAGCCTGCGCGGGACAGCCGATACGACAGCCCGTTCCACTCATTATTGGTATGCCGGATCTATTGCCAAATGTTGAGCATATCAGCGCGTCGTCGCTTATTTCAAACTTAGTCAACAATTGCCTGCCTTGGCTGGATTCACGGCTGTGCCGGACGATTAACAGCGGTCGAGCCGCCGGAATGGAGGCCGTGGACATCGCGTTTCGAGACCTCTATGACTCGCCCAATGATTTCATGTTAGTGGGTGGCAGCGATTCTTTCAGAAACTATACTCGCCTGCGTCCACTGGGTGCCGCAGATCGATTGTCAGTCATCGGCAGCGCTGATAGCTTTGCCCCGGGAGAAGCCGCCGGTTTTCTGTTGCTAACGCGTCGCCCCGAACTCGC
>JANOTC010000675.1:0-2579 GCA_031416175.1 Gammaproteobacteria bacterium | reverse complement strand
GCAAAACCCGTTAAAGTTTCTCGATTTTCCGCGAACAACGCGAATTCGATAGCCGATGCTAAATGCTTGGCTTGGGTTGCGCCACGATCACGCAACGCATCCCGCTCAGCGTTCACCCGGGTGTTGATGGTGTAAGCACCTAACACCGCCGATACCAACAACACCGGTACGAGTGCAAGAAAAATGACCCGTGCACGAATACCAAAGGAAAAATCGCGCAGGCTCATTTCAAATCTGCCTCAGCACGCCCGCCCAACAGTTTCGTCAACTCGTCTTCGCTAGGCGCAGCCAGGCCCAACGCATGAGCAACACTCGAATTCACTGCGACACTAAAATATTTAGGTGGCACGGCACCCACTAGACTGCCGTCTCCACGCCACACTTGCGTCACCCATTCTGCGGCTTGCTTGGCAATATGCTCCGGTGTCGAGTACACCGCCCCGAGCGCGCCCGCCGTGACATACGCGCGCGAAAAACCGATAACGGGTATTCGCTTTTGGAACGCGCCGTACAACAACCATTTCGCGTTGGCAGGGCTTAATACTTGCGAGTCGGGGAGCGCGCATAAAACATCCGTGGCAGCGAGCGCCTCGCTCAAGGTATCGCCAAAATCGTCGTGTTCGGAAAATGGCACAGCACGTAACACTAAGCCTCGTCGTGTTGCCGCCAATGCCAGCGCGGCTCCACCGGCCTGCGACGAAGCGCCAATCACAGCGCTAAGCTGATGCGCCGAAGGCACAAGCAATTTCACTAACTGTAATTGCCTATCCCAAGGTTGATCTAGAACGATGGCTGCGACTTTGCGCGATGTGGGTGACGTTTTCTCAGCGCCATATAAAGCATCGTACGTAGAACGCGCAAGTAATACATGCAGTACCGATCCTGCATTTGAAACGCCGCGCACGGCCTGCGCGGCGCTCGTGCCTACGGTGACAACCAGTTCAACGCCAGCCTGGCCAACACGCGCTTGCGCGGCTTCAATGCCAACCACTTCAACAAGCACATTGTTCTGAAAAGCACTGCCTAATAGCGCTTCAAAACGTGCCGCCACTTCGCGCTGAACCGGAACATCTTCACCCAACACTACAACAACATGACGCGCGCTATCAGCATGAACGAAACCGCTCACGCTTAGGCTCAAAGTCAACAGTAGTGATAAAAACCATATACGCATGAAGCTATCGTCTTAATCCTGAATTGATAATTGCAAATACACCCGTCGCTCGAACATATTTTCGGTGACGAACTCGGCATAAGGCTGAAAAAGGTTATGCACCATGCCCGCTAACTCGGCTTTGGCCGACCCTAAGCGAAAAGTTTTGCCCAAGCGCAGGTCAATTCGATTGTAACCAGGCACGAGATCGCCATCACCGATCCACTCCATGGCGGTAATGCGATAAAACGCCGCACTGGCCAGCACACTCGAACTCATGGCGTGGCTCGCTAACATACTCAGTGTATGGTCCGGCACGGTCGTATTGAGGGTCTCGTAAAAATGCGATCCATCTAACTTGATTCGTTTTAGGAATTCGCCGTTTGCGGACGCGCGGCTGTATTGCAGCATGAAAAAATCGTTGGGGCCAGGACGCCAACGCAACGAAAGTTCAGCACCGCGAAGCGTGGCGTGACCATTGTTCGTTGTGAGCGTCGCGCCTCGGGTGCTTTCTAACTCCGGTGTTACGGCCGCTAAAGGCTCGATATATCCGTCGGCATGCAATTTATCGATAACGCCAAAATTGAGATCTCTGAAACGCTCTTCGAACAGCTTTCCGTCAAAGGTCCAGCGGCTTCCAGAAAATACGCGGTGATAACCTATTTCGTAGGCCGTCAGCTTCTCTTCGGTTTGACCACCAGGACTTAACCAATGTTGGTCAATCAATGACCCATCGTCAAACCGAGTTCCCCAATTGGCACGGCTTTCAAGTAGGGATAGAGAACGTACTGAACGCGCCACGCTCAGGCGCACGCTTTCACGAACGCCTAATGCGTAATTCAGCGAACCACGCCAGGAAAGGCCGAACCCAGTGGTCGTGTTTCGCTCCATTAATCCGCCGACGTTAGCCACCAAGTCGGACGAGGCACGCCACGAAATTTGTCCAAACGCACGCACGTGGCGATTCCACACGGCGTCGGTTTGCGCTAACCAAATTTTACTCTTAAATTGGTCTAACCTTAATCCACCACCCCAGGCAATTTGAAAATTTGAATGGGCTAGGTACAAGTGCTGAATTTCGATATCATCGCGATTGCCAATACCATCGAACACGCCCATTTGCAGGGGCTGATCCTCATGGCCACCAAAATAGGTTGGAATTGCAGCGGCGGGTAAGCCTAAAACACCGGCAAGAGAAGGTACGGTAAAGCGATCATCTGTTCGATAGTAGTTATGATAATACTGCACGCTCAGCTCTGAATTGTCGCCGAGCATGCGGCGCCAATTTCCTTGAACATAGGTATTGGTTACATCACGCGATCGGTGCGGATCAAGGGCTTCACCGTCGGCGAGAACGCTCTGCGTACCACCCGAATAGCCAGTTTGAAAATTCCAGGCATCTCGCTCCATTACGTCAGAGGAGGCA
>JANOTC010000674.1:0-2263 GCA_031416175.1 Gammaproteobacteria bacterium | reverse complement strand
CCCATCTTTGTCATCAGGCACTACAAAGTCACGTAAAAACAATAAGTTATAAAAATAAAAAACGCGTTATGGCACTACATTATTTTCATCTCTAAAATAATGGCCTATATCTGACATAAGTAAAGTGCGCTTAAACAATCGTGCGATGAGTGCCACCCGGATTAGTCGGCAACCCCAGAATCTCGCAAATTTTCTGCTGTCGAGGTTCGGGTCGTGTGGATTTTCTAACATGTACTGTGCGTCCGTCCCGTCGCTGGACTGCGACAGTGACGCGCTGTTGTCCGGCGAGTGTTTCACGCACGGTGTCCCACGCATCGTCTATGTTTTTCGCTTTGAGTTGTAGACGAATCGCGTGGACGAAATGGTACGCCAGTACACTGATAAACAAGTGCCCTTCCACTCGCTGTTCGATTTGATGGTAAACCGGGCGTAAGCCGAGATCGGTTTTCAGGCTGCGAAACACCGACTCCAAGTTAGTGAGCATCGTGTAGGTACGCCAGAGTGTGGCATCGTCGAGCCCGGCGAGCGTTGTGCGAAGGCAATATACGCCCGGATGGGTGGTCGCACTGCCTTGGATATTCTGCTTTCTCCAGGTTATGGCCTTGACCTTTTTGTCGCTGTCGTCGGCCGTGACGGTGATTTGATAATGCCGCGCGGCACGCGCGTAACGCTCTTTAGCACGGCCAATTCTTTCGTTTATTTTGGCGATTTTTTTGGTGCCGCGAGGCTTGCTCAGCCCGTCGGCGAGTTTTTGCAATGCCGCTTCAAAACGCGCGGCCTTGGTGGCGTCTATGACGCTGTCTTTTTCCGCTCGTGCCGGGGAATGACAATACAACCGGATCTCGCCGGTGGTGTGATCCACCACACGCTGGATTTTGATGGTGTCATCCTTGGCGGTCTGGACTTCAGTAGCGCCTTCAGCGTTGAATTGACGTGCGCGTTCTCGAGAGACGACGACATAGTGGTAGCCGTGGGTTTTGAGCCAATTCAGATTGGCCTCAGTGGCAATGCCCGCATCCATAACAACGGTGGCGCCCTTCGGAGCACTCAGGCCCGCAAGCATGGCCTCCAGGGTTTTGGGCTCGCTCACATTGCCCGAAAACACCTGGCTGCGCCGAGGAAAACCACTCCCATCCAACACCATGGCCAGGGTGACTAAAGGGCAATCGCTGCGCTTTTCCTTGCTGCGGCCCCGCGCCGCTTTGGGGTTGGCGCTGGCGACGCCCTCGAAATAAGTGTTAGTCAAATCATAAAGGGTGACGGTCTGCGCAAAGCCAAGCAACGATTGGGCGTTATCAAACAGGCAGTTCTGTAATTCATCGCGGTGTCGATACAATGCGTCGGAGACGCGATAGAGTCGATTCAAATCCATCGCCGCAAAATCGAAATCAATCAATTCGCCCAACGCAGAGCGCTGTTGCAGCCACGCGTGCGTGGCTAATTCGCTGCCGGGTTTAGCCATACGCCCAATCACGGTACCCAACGCCGCCGCGATCTGAGGACGATTGAAGCCAAGCTCGGCCAATTTGGCTTCAAAACCGCATTGCCGCATCACGCAAAGAGCGGCGTGTTCCACACCGATACTGCGTGGGCGCACCAGTTCCAACGTTTCGAGATCGACGTCTTGGTAGCGGCTGACCGCATCGGCCGTGGAAGCTTGCGTGGTGTTATCTGCCGGAACGGCATGGCGAGTAATGAGGTGCGCCGCGTAACGTTGCGCCAGCGTCTCGCCAGCCTCGGAGAGTTGCGACGGTAACAGCGAAGCTTGGCCGCGCCACAGAGCATTGATGCGCGAGGCGAACTCCGTCCATTCGGCCTGAGGAAGGCTGAATTGGCTGCCGAGATTGAGCAGCGTCGTCTGTTTTACCGCACCCTTCACGCGCGCGGTCTCGACCAAGCGGTAGGTAGTGTAGGGTTCGCCTGTGAGACGGCTGCGTGTTTGGGTGCGTCGTATGAACATGGGTAAATAATACACCCAAGTCAAGTAGAAAACAGAGAATATTGAAAATATTATGGCACTACGTTTTGAGTATTCGCACCCTCATCCAACAACCATGCGGGTTGGCGAGCGGAAAATGGGTGAGAAAAACGATAATCGAGATGGAAAGTGACAAAGATGGGTTAGATGAAGATTTTCCCGATATAGACCTGGGGCTGCTGCCGCTGGACGATATTAAGTTGTGAGTTATGTACCTCGGTATTTATTGGACACGAACATCGTGTCGCACATTATCCGGCAACCAACTGGAATCGTCGTCGACCG
>JANOTC010000673.1:0-1858 GCA_031416175.1 Gammaproteobacteria bacterium | reverse complement strand
GGGAGCTGCGGCGCGCAACAGGCGCGACGCTGCGGACGCAGGGCGAATGAGGGCCGCCGAAGGCATTGAAGACCCCTGAACGCAGCTCGTTTTGGCACACGGACGTGCCAAAATGTATGGCGAGTACAGGGGTTCACCGGCCCGTAAGGTAACTGAGGAATGGTCTATTGTACGCCCATGGGCTCGGCTAGCATTTAGCCAAAGTGGCCGACAGGCAGCCGGCTAAAACCGTGTCTGAGTGGTAACCAGATTTGAACCGTGCCCAAATGTTGAACTATAGTTCATTTGCTAAGCGGCAATCTAACCACCCCGGTGGACGATGTTCATGCAACGTACAGCGTCGTACATGTGTGCTGTTACTTTTTTAGCGCGCCACTAACTCAAATCATCAGGCCGACAATAATGTTGAGGTCACTCATCCAGCAGGAGTATTCCATGAATATCAAAAAAACACTGTTTATCCTGGCCACGACGGTCACAGTCGGCGTTGTAGCAACGGCGCCCGTCTCCGCAGGAACGCTGGGCACCTACACGTCCGACGCCAAAGGATTCGACACTCACACATATTGGTATGACGACGGGCGCGAAGTCACCATCTTCGACACCCAATTCGTACCGGCACTTACGCAGGCCATGGTCGATCAAATTCGCAAAAGCACAGCCTCTCCGATCACACGTGTGATCGTGACCCACCCCAATCCTGATAAATTTAACGGCTTGCCGCTCTTGCATAAAATGGGGATTGAATCCATCGCTTCGAAAGCAACCGCCGACGCCATGAGCGGTGTGCATACCTACAAAAAGCATTACTGGACCACCATTGCCAAGTCATTCACAGACGCGACTTACCCGGCGTTTGAGCCGATCAAGACCACGTTCACTGGACAGAAAAAAATCACTCTGAAATCAGGCGAAACGTTGACGTTGATTGAGCTGAAGAATCCTGGCGTCGCCAGTACGCAGACGGTTGCCCGGATCGATAAGACCGGCGACCTGATTGTGGGTGACTTGGTTCACTACAAAGCACATGCCTGGCTGGAAGGTGGCATCGTCGGCGGACAAGCCAAGCCGGACCTGAACGCGTGGCGTGAAGCGGTTGCAGAATTGCCAGCGTTAGTCGCCGACGTGAACAAGTCACGGGTCTACGGCGGTCGCGGCGCAGTGGGAACGGTCGCTGAGGCGGTGGCGTTTCAGCGCGACTATCTTGCCAAGGCCGACATGCTGGTGGGTGAGTGCGTAAAGAGCAAGTCGAGCGCCGAGCTCAAGGACGCCGCGCAGGCGCAAAAACACTATCAGGCGCTGCAAGGGAAGCTTGACAAGGCGATACCGGGGCTTGAGCTACCTTACTTGGTGGGTTACGGCGTGTACGGACTGGTGAATTCAAAGCTGAAATAACTGCGGGGGGAAACAGCGCGGAGAGCGGCGTTGAGCTGCCGCTCTCCGCCCCCTTCCTTTTTTTAATTTCGTGAACTACACCTCTTGCAGCGGAACATGGCACGGTTCAAAAACGGCGTGTTTTGGGTACCACTAGGCGAGCAGATTCCCACCGGAAATCAGTATTCGTGAGGCGATAATTAACCCCGCGTGCTGAGTGTTAGGCGGCGCGTTTAAATCGTTCGAAACCTAACATCTCCAACCAATGTGGATGTGGTTTCCCCGACAATATTTCGGCCGGTGATTTCTTGTGGCGCTCGACTCGGGTGCTACGTAAAAAGTGGGTGTGATTAAAATAGAAACGCAGCAGATCCAGAAAGCCACGCCCACATTCTTGTCGGTAGTAAAGGTGTTTCCTCTCGCGCCCATTCAGGCTTTCAATCATTGAGCTGGTGCGCTCCGTCGAATAGAGTGCGGCAATCAC
>JANOTC010000672.1:0-5140 GCA_031416175.1 Gammaproteobacteria bacterium | reverse complement strand
GTGTCTTCAAAATGATCGTTGAGTTTTTTTAACTCAATATGATCCTGCCCGCCTTGGCGACGACGGCTCACCAAGAAAAGCACCAAGACGCCAACGGCACCAATGGCCAACACGATGGTCAGCGCTTTGGCCGCAAATAGGCCATAGTTGTACAAAAATTCCACACTTTCCCCCAAACGCTATGATTCGACGCCAATTTACCACAGGCGGGCACACTCGCCTTTGCTAAAGTTTGGCCGCTAACTAAATTTAACTAGGAAATGCGTCAACACTGGCCGTAAGCCTTTGCTATACTGGTATAAAGCGATAAGTATTCGCGCGTGGGCGAGAAATGCCGAAACTACCCATACTGATAGTAGCACTATACACCTTGTCACAGAGCGCGGTGGCCGACGTGCAGACCGGCTCGGACGTCGGTTATGGTGACGGTCAGATTTCTGCAGGCAAGCTGAGCCTGGTCAGTAATAACGCCTATTTTGGCGGAATGCTCGGCAACTGGCAAAACACGCGCTCGTCTAACGATTCGTTTATCACGGGCTTTTTGGTCGGCTATAAAACACGCGGCAACGTCTATCTTGACATGGCGCTAGGCGGTTACGACGAGTTGGCGACTAGCCAGTTGAATTATGAGTCCGTCATGGACAGCCTGAACAATCGCAGCCATTACCCACTCATGGGTTCAGTCAATCTCGGCTTCCGCCTAAACCAGAACATGTTCTTCGATATCGGCGGCCTTTACTTGCAACGCCCCGGCGAACTGCAACCCGACAATCCCATTTTCAACAACCGCCTGATGGGCAAAGCCTCGCTAACTATCAACTTGAAGTAAGTGTTCGCACGACTTTTCGCAAAAATATTCGAAATCTCCCCATAAAGCCCTTTAATCGGCAGCGCAACCTGAATATACTTATCCACGACGGAATTTGGGCTGACTATCGAGGGGGAACCATGAGTCTTAAACGTGACACCGGCGAAAATGCGCGAGTAGCAATATTGTTCATCGTGTTTTTGTCAATTTATGCCGGACTGACGACATTCGTATTGTCTAGCGCGTCCTAATTTAGACGATAAGAAAAGCCCCTTCGGGGGCTTTTCTTATGTTACTCAAATACGCTTACATCCAAACCGATAACGCCACCAAATACGCCACCCCACACCACCAGCCAGCCTAAGTGCGCTTTGATCAAATCTTGCACAATCGTTTTCACCATCGGTGCGGTAAGCTTGAGCAAGCGGTCATCAATAATCACTTCAATTTTTAACTGCAAGTCACGCGCGATGCGCTCCGAGTCGACACTGCTCACTAATGTCTTCTTGAAAGACTCGCTTTGCACGAGTTCCTGTAGTGTTCCTTTGATATTGCGAATGAAGGGTTCGCGTAGTTTTTCCAACGCGGCGGCGCCGCCCACCATGGCGATCATTTTGCCATAGGAAGATTCTAAGATTGTATCGACCAAACCTTGATACAGCCGATCATAGTCCATCGCCTCAATGATCTTGCCTGGCTGAAACCAATCACCCAATAAGGCTTCTTCTTCCTCGATGACGCGTTTGACGTTACCCGGCGCAAAAAACTGCTCCATTACCAATTTCTTGATCGCGGCTTTAAACTCTTCGAAGCGATCGAGAATGACGCCGGAACCGTATAAGAACGGCACCTTTTCAAAGAGCATGTGTATCGCCAACCAATTGGTGAGCGCGCCAGATAGCGCGAAATAACCGATAGCGCGCAGTTCTTTACCAAACTTGGGGCTTATATAACCGGCCACAATGAAAAGCATCGAAACGACATTGGTTAGCAGGCTCTGGTTTTTCCACCACGGCGCAGAGAGTGACTTAGTTTGCATCCGTACTCACCCGGCCGCCGCTCGCAATTTTTGACCTTCTACCAACTCATTGTCGCCAGGAATAACCACCTTTTGACCAATGGCTAATCCTTGCGTGATTTCCACATCGGCCGGGCCTTCCACGCCTGTGACAACCGTGAGAAATTGCACATGCCCATTGCGGTCGATGGCGACCATGCGTTGTCCATTACGCATAATAAGTGCACCTACCGGAATTTTCATTGATTTGTCGTCAGAGGACGCCTGTACTTCCACGGTAACGCTCTGCCCTAGACTCATTTTAGGTGCGTCGCCCTTGAGTTTGGCAAACGCAGAGATTCGATTTTTCTGCGCGTCGCCTTTTCCGTTATCGTCCACACGTACCACTTCCCCGTCAATTTTCTTGTCGGGCGACGCCGCGCTAAAAATCGCGACGGGCGCGCCCGAGCGCAAGTGGTTAGCCTCGGCGCCACTCACGGAAAATTCGATTTCGCGCTGACTAACATCAATTAATGTTAGACCCGGTTCCGGAGGCGTTAACCATTGCCCCAACTGTGCGGACAATCCAGACACTACACCATCAAAAGGCGCCACAAGTTCTACGCGTTCCAAAGCCAATTTCGCCACTTTTAAATCCTCTTCCACCACACCTTGGTCAGCGGCGGCCGCTTTCCATTCTGCTTCGGCATCCTCCACCATCTTGCGCGACACTGCGCCGGAATCTAAGGCATTTTGTAAGCGTTCCAGCGTTTTTCCCGTTTGCGCCACGAGCTCTTGAACACTGATAAGTTTAGCCTGCGCACGCTTTAGGTTACTAGTCACATCGCGGTCATCCAGGCGAAACAAGACATCGCCCTTTTTAACGGAATCGCCGTCCTTCACGTTAATCTTGGCGACAAGACCCGCATAGTAAGGTGTTAAAGCCACCTTGCGGCGACTCACAACCTTACCGGTCGCTTTTATTGATGTTGACACCGAGCCTTGCGTTACCGTCGCCATGACCAGTTCAGGCGCCTGTTCTCTAGTCACCATGAAAAAGACTGCGGGCGCCAAAACGGCAATAAGAATGGCCACTATGACGATTTTCTTAATATGAGGCGCAAAAGAAATCTTGCTCCCGGGCGTCGCAAACGGGCCGTCAGGTGCGCCACCGTGACTTTTTTTGCCGTTATCCAATTGATTGAGTAAGGAAAGAAGCGCGTCGTCACCCGACCCGCGTTTGCCATTGGCACTGACGCCGAGCGCATTCACTTCCGAATCTGGGGTCACGGGTGGCTTAGCCGACGACTTAGGGGCAGGTGGCTCTGGTGAGCCGAAAATGACCGAATCAAGATCCGACGTCGACACTTGATTTTGATCCAAGTGAGAAAAACCGGACGCACCAAAGTCACTCGGCGGGCGACGAAGATTCTTCGCCACGGATTCGCTGCGAGTCCGCCGATCGGAATCGGCTTGTTGTGGCTTGCGCGAATCGCGACTCGGGGCGGCTGTGCGATCTTGCGCAATCGCGGCTTCATTTTGCGCGGCAATTTGTTGCAACGTCAATGATTCCGAATGGGACTGTTCATTGTCCTGCGCATTGTTGTTGCCGTGACTAGAAGCGGGCGATGCCCGCCGCGCTGTTTTGTGTCCTTGGCTCACAGACTCGCGCGAAACAGCCTGCGTGAGTGTGGGAATCAAGTCTTCATCTACGGCGTTGTCAGGCACTTTTCGCACGGCAGCCGAATTTAATGGAGTCTCAGCCGGATAAGTGGGCGTTCGGGATGGCGCTTGTTCAAGCGGTAATTCCGCAAAGTAGGTCGCCGAAAATTTCGGCGTTACAGACGCTGTCACCGGCGCTGCTCTTGGCGGAGGATTAGCACTCGATTTGGCCGCTAATTGAATAGCCGAACGCAACTCTCGGTCTAACTGCGGCCCATCCAATGGCTTTAGCAACACCGCGTTGGCGCCTGTCTTGACTAGCTCTTGATGGGACGTTGTACTGGCTGAACCGGTGACCACCAAAATAGGGATTTTTGACTTGGTTGGATGCCCGCAATTACGTACCAAGCGAATTAAGTCATCACCGTTTACGCCGCCATTGCTGGAAATCATTAGGTCCGTGATCAACGCGCTGTAATCGCGCTCCATGATTGCGTCGATCGCCGCCTCGGCTGCGGGAAAGTGATCAACTTCATAACCGAATTGTTTGAGTAACTTCTTTGTGACGAACGCAGACGTTCGGCTATCGTCTATAAAACAGATCCGATGCGCATGACCATTGCCCAAGCCTTGTTCGGCCGTTGTTGCCATTAGGGTGCGTTGTTTAACTGCATTGCATTGCTACTCATGTCTACATTCGGTTGGGTGAGAAAGGAATTGCCAGTCAGCTCCGACTCGGCTCGCCCTATCGTCCCGTTATCGGCCCAACAAATCAACACTTTACTGATGTTTGAGCTATCACTATATTTCGTTTAAACAGAAGGCTACACTGAACAGGATCTAAATCATTACGCCGGGGTGCCGATAACCTAATCGCGAGCACTTCCAACCGGTTTTATTCGCGCAAGAATCTCAAGGAGGAGTCACGTGTCGCACACTGCTGACATGATTTTAGCCGACGACGTCGCTTCCACCCACGAACTATTTCTAAACCGTGCAAAGCGTAGTCCAGACGCTATCGCGTATCGCCAATTCGACTCCCCCAGCCGGGTCTGGCGAAATTATACTTGGGCGGAAACATTAAGTTACGTCGAAAAGTGGTCCCAAGCGTTAGCATCAGAACACCTTAGCCCAGGTGATCGCGTTGGCGTCATGCTCCGCAACTGTTGTGAATGGGTTATCTTCGAACAGGCTGCACTTCGATTAGGCCTGGTTGTTGTTCCACTCTACCCCAACGACCGACCTGATAACGTCGCATTCATACTTAATGATGCGAATATCCGCGTCCTTTTAATAGAAGATCGCGCGCAACTTCAAACCTTGAATATAGCGGCCGGACAGCTCAATTCTGCGGTTAAGCTCATCAGCTTATCGCCACTTTCAAGTGGGAACGCGAAATTGCCACTTGAAAGCCTCAACACGTGGCTGGCAACTTCTGAGAAATCCCCCATACCAACACCCGTGAAAATGGGCCACGCCGATTTAGCAACTATCGCATACACATCCGGCACAACCGGGCGCTCAAAAGGCGTGATGATCAGTCACGGCAATCTTTTGCACAACACGCAAAGCGGAATTGGTGCGATAGCCCTGTTTCCGGACGATACTTTCTTGTCGTTTTTACCCCTTTCTCACATGCTTGAACGCACCGTGGGTTACTACATGCCCATGAT
>JANOTC010000671.1:0-7186 GCA_031416175.1 Gammaproteobacteria bacterium | reverse complement strand
CGCCTCGACCGCTTGGCCTTTGGTCACCCCGGGGACGCAGAGCCGGTAGGACAGGGGGTTAGCGAGATGCGCATCCACCACGGCCCCGGATACCGCCTCTACTTCCAGAAGCAAGGAGACACGATCATCATCCTGCTGTGCGGCGGCGACAAAAGCACGCAAGCAAAGGACATCAAGACGGCGAAGCGCCTGGCTAACGAATGGAGCGAATGAAATGGCTGAAAAACTGACTACCTATGATCCCGCCGAGGATCTGACTACCGACGAAGCGATTGCGACCTTCATGGCCGAAGCGTTCCAAACGAACGATGCGGCCTACATTGCGCACGCGCTGGGTGTTGTGGCCCGCGCAAAGGGCATGGCCCAAATTGCCGGACAGACCGGGCTTTCCCGTGAGCAGCTTTACCGTTCGTTCAGCGAGAACGGCAACCCGACCTTGAAAACGACATTGGCTGTCATGAAGGCCCTGGGCATCGAATTGACGGCCAAGCTGCCGTCATCGCCAGCCGCCTGCCACGTCGGTGAAAGGTGATCAATACGGCTTACTTCTTCGGCGCCTCATCAATCAAGCGGCGAAATGGGGGGAGTGAGTCCAGTAACATTTTCCCGTAGCGTTTGGTGATCACGCGACGGTCTAACAAAGTCACGGTGCCGCTGTCGGTTTCGCTGCGGAGCAGGCGGCCCACGGCTTGGATCAGGCGGATTGAGGCGTCTGGAACGGCTACTTGCATGAAGTGGCTGCCGCCGCGACTTTCAATATATTCGCGTTCGGTCGCTTCGATAGGGGAATCGGGAACACCAAACGGCAATTTAGCAATAACAACATGAGTGCAAAGATCGCCAGGCAGATCGACCCCTTCGGCGAAGCTCGACAAGCCGAAAATCACGCTGCCGTGACCAGAGGCGACGCGTTTGCTGTGTTCTTCTAATAGCGCGAATTTCTGCAATTGTCCCTGCATCAACAGCCGTTCTTGCCAGTCAATGGGCAGGCCGGCCGCGACGTCTTCCATTTGTCGCCGCGATGAAAATAACACTAAGGAGCCGCCATCGGGCGCGAGGATGAGCGGTAGAGTTTCGATGATGGCCTGGGTGTGCGCGGCCACGTCGGAGGGTTCGCAACCCAGCCAAGGCACCCATAAGGTCGCGGCATTGGCGTAGTCAAACGGTGAACTTAGGCGCAGGTAACTGACTTCTGGATCGGCAGGTAAGCCGACGCGTGAGCGAAAATAGTCGAAGTTGCCAAGCGAGGTGAGGGTCGCCGAGGTGAGTACGGCGCCATAACAGCGGCTCCACAACAGTTGATTCAATATGCCAGCGGCGGAAATAGGCGTGGCTTCAACGCGAAAATCGAAGCGGCCATGAAATTCGGTGCGACTAATCCAACGCGCCGTGGGCGGCGAATCCGGCGGATCTTCGGCTAGCATGAGGTTCCAGAGCTTGACCAGGCCTTCGATGCGGCCAAGCGTGACGCCTAATTCGGGTAACACGGACTCAGCGATGCTGGGTGTTAGTAACATATTGTCCATGGCTTTGGACAACGCATCTTTGAGTTTATCGAACGAGCGCAACAGGGCGTTGGCGCGCGCGGCATGTTGCTCGCCGATGGCGCGCAAGCCTTCGGGAATTTTGCCGTGTTCATAACGAATGACCGGGTCACCGCGCGGCGAGGAGCGGGTGGCCGCCAACTCCGGGATACTTTGAAAATATACATTTAATTCGCGCAGGTGGCCTAACAGGGCGCTGGCATCACCGTCGATTTGCTCGGTGACCATGATTAAATTGCGTTGTTCGGGAAGCATGACTGCAACACGTCGCGCGAGCGCTTCGCAGCGTTCGACCCAGGCAATGGTCGCGTCAACGGCTGCCCATGCGCTGGCGTGTTCTAAGGCTTTGGCGGCTAAGTGGTGGGCTTCATCGAATACATAAATGGTGTCTTCCGGCGCCGAGAGTAAAACGCCGCCGCCTAACGCTAAATCCGCCAACACGAGATCGTGATTGGCGACAATCACGTTGGCATCGTCCAAGCGACCGCGTGCTGCGTAGAATGGGCAGCGCCGATAGAATCGGCAGCGATTGGCCATGCAGCCGTGCCGATCCGTGCTTATTTTGGTCCAGATGTCGTCGGCGATTTCGTCGCGCCAATGATCGCGATCGCCGTCCCATTTACTACTATCAAACGCGCGGCGCATATCATGCAAAACCGCTACATAGCCCGTGGGTGCGTCGAAGGCATCCACTTGGCGTACTTCTTCACCCGTTTCACGCACCAGTAAGTTCGTGCACACGTAGCGTCCGCGACCCTTGGCTATTTCGTGGGCAAAGTCTATTCCACTATTTTTTGCCACAGCGGGTAAATCGCGGTCTACCAATTGGGCTTGCAAGGCGACGGTTGCCGATGAAATCACGATTCGCTTTTTTAGGTGATCAGCGACAGGAAGGGTTGCCAGCAAATAGGCGAGTGTTTTTCCGGTGCCGGTGGGCCCTTCGACGACTAATATGCGTCGTCCTTCGTCGTCTGCGCGCGCCAATACTTTGGCTATTTCAGCAACCATCAGGCGTTGACTTCCGCGCGAGCGAAAGCCCGGCAACGAGTCAGACAACTGTTTGAATGCCTTGCGTATATTGTCTTTTACAGAATCGTCTAACACTCGCGTTTAGGCCTTGGTTTTGCGCGCGCCGTCGGTTCCGCTACGAGCGGATCGTCTGGCCAATAATGTTTAGGATAGCGTCCCTTTAGATCCTTCTTAACCTCTGCATAGGTTGTTCGCCAAAAACTGGCGAGGTCGCGCGTTACCTGCACCGGAATGCGCCCTGGCGACAATAAATGTAAGAGCAAAGGCACTCTGCCACCCGCTATTTTAGGCGTTTCCGCTAGGCCAAACAATTCTTGTAGGCGCACCGCCAGAATTGGGTTGTCGCCGCTTTCGTAGTCTACGGCAATGTTGGAGCCGCTGGGAACCGTCACGTGCGTGGGGGCGTGTTTGTCGAGTGTCTGTCGTTGTGGCCAACTGAGTGGCGCCAGGAGCGCGGCGTGCAGGTCAAGGCGACTCAGGTGGGTTAGGCGCGACATCCCGGCTAATAGGGGGGCCAGCCATTGTTCTAGGGTTGCAGTTAAGTTCGCATCGCGTAAATCGGGCCAGTCTGCTTCGGGTTCGGTTCTACGCAGAAATTCGATACGTGCACGCACGGTGTTTACGCTGTCATTCCAAGGCAAAACATGTAAACCCGTTCGTCGAATGCCTTCTAACAAGCTTGCACACACACGCTCGGGGTCCGGTGTGGCGAGTGCTTCATCGCGTAACACTAATTCGACTAATCGAAACTCCCGACGCGTGATGACGACGTGTGTTTCGTTGTTCCATTCGATGCGGTCTAAGGGGGTAATCGACGTTTTAAAGTATTGCCACAGTTGCGCTGACGTGATGCTGGCGGCGAGAAAAATACGGGCGTCGCGCTCGCCAGCGTCGAGGGATGCAACGGCTAAATATTCACTGGTGGCGAGTCCGTCATGCTCCGGTAGAAATGCACCGCGTCCGTTGGCTAAGCGGAAGCGGCCAAGGCTAGAATCGCGGCGTTGGGCGATGCGGTCAGGGTAGGCGAAGCCAAGCAGCACACCCGCGAGCGTGGGGTCATTGTTGATATTGGCGATGCGAAGTGATTGGCGTAATTCTTTGGCGACGTCCCGCACGCGCTGCACGACGCCGCGATCACATTGCGCCGACCGTTCGAATGCGCTATCGCGCAATACTCGTAACCGTGTATCAATGTCAGACGATTTCTCACTACGCAATATGTCGCGCTCGCCGATGAGGGCGGCAATATCACAGGCTAGTGGCCCTAAGCCTTGTTTGTTAGCCTCTAACGTCATGTGTGCTAAACGCGGGTGTAAGGGTAGCTTGGCGATTTCCTGGCCATGCGCCGTAATTCGGCCTTTCTCGTTGACGGCGCCAAGTCTGAGCAATAAATCGCGTGCCTGGGCGGTCGCGGCGCTAGGTGGCGTGTCCATCCACGCAAGCGTGTTAGCATCGGTGACGCCCCATTGCGCCAATTCGAGGAGCAATGGCGCCATATCGGCTTCGAGGATTTCCGGCCGATCTGCGGGCGCCAAGGCGCGCTGCGTGCTTTGTGTCCATAACCGATAACAGACGCCAGGTTCCAAGCGACCGGCGCGACCACTGCGCTGGGTTGCCGTTGCCGAACTTACGCGCACCGTTTCCAAACGCGTCATGCCACTGCTGGGATCAAAGCGCGGTACACGGACTTGGCCTGAGTCGATAACGACACTAACACCTTCTATCGTCAAACTGGTTTGCGCGATAGAGGTGGCTAACACGACTTTACGCAGGCCGGTGGCGCACGGTTGAATCGCGCGTTCTTGCGCGTCGCGGTGCAAATCGCCATACAATGGCACGATGCTAATGGAGGTGTCGCGGAGACGATCATGAATGAGTGTTTCAACGCGCTTGATTTCGCCGACGCCGGGTAGAAAAACTAATATGCTGCCCGTGTGAGCATCCAAAGCACGAAGTACGGCATCAGCGACACTGTCGACCAGTCGCACGGGTTCGCGGTCTAAGTAACGAACGTCAACCGGGAACATTCGCCCTTCACAGTTCAGCGTGGGCGCGTTCCCCAAGAGCCGCGCCACCGCTGCGCCGTCCAAAGTGGCCGACATCACTAAGATGCGTAAATCATCGCGCAATTGTCGCTGCACATCTAAGCACAAGGCGAGGCCAAGATCGGCCTGCAAGCTGCGCTCATGGTATTCGTCGAAAATGACTAAGCCGACGCCGTCTAAGCTTGCGTCGTGCTGTAACATGCGTGTTAGGATGCCCTCGGTGACAACTTCGACCCGCGTTAATGGCCCCACTTTGGTATCCATGCGCACGCGGTAACCGACTGTTTGGCCGACTTGTTCGCCCAACGCCTGTGCCATCCAACTTGCTGCTGCGCGGGCGGCGAGTCGGCGCGGTTCTAACATAATAATGCGCTTGCCGATCATCCAGGGGGCGGCAAGTAAGGCCATGGGCACGCGGGTGGTTTTTCCGGCACCGGGCGACGCTTGTAAAACGGTACAATTTACATCTGTCATTGCGCGGAGCAATTCAGGCAGGATCGCATCAATTGGCAGGGAATTCATGGTTTAGCGTCGAACGTGCAGGCATCATAGAGCGAATTCACCCGGCAGCTTAGCGAGGATGGTGGGTGCGGTCAATCCAATTTCTCCGATTTAGGGGTCCATGGCGTCACGAAACTGGGTTTGGTACAAGCGGCAATAGAGTCCGTCCGTCTGGGTGACTAAGTCGTTGTGACGCCCAACCTGAACAATTCGACCTTGATCAAATACCGCGATTTGGTCTGCCTCACGGACAGTGGAAAGGCGGTGCGCAATAATAACGGTAGTTCGCCCGCGCATTAGCTGTTTAAGTGCCTCTTGAATGGCGTGTTCCGATTCGGAATCCAACGATGAGGTGGCTTCGTCTAAGATCAAGAGCGGCGCGTCCTTGATGAAAGCACGGGCGAGTGCCAAGCGCTGTTTTTGCCCGCCGGAGAGCAGAACGCCGCGTTCGCCAATTTCGGTGTGATAGCCCAGCGGCAGACCCAATATGAATTCATGCGCATGCGCTGCCATCGCCGCGTTGACGACTTCTTGTTCACTGGCGCGTGGCCGACCGTAGCGAATGTTCTCATCGACTGTTCCAGAGAACAAAAAAGGCTCTTGCGCCACGACAGAAATTTGATTTCTCAGAGACTTAAGTCTAACGCTTGCTACATCTATCCCACCAATGAGAAGCGAGCCTTTGGTAACATCGTAAAATCGGGGAATCAACTTGGCCAAGGTGGTTTTGCCCGCACCGCTTTTACCCACAAGCGCGGTTACGCTGCCAGCAGGTATCGTTAACGTAACATCCTGCAGCACAGGGGCCGCGCCTTCGTAGGCAAACGTTACATCGCGCAGTACGATTTCTTTTGGTCCCTTCGGTAGTTCGACGGCATCCACGCGTTCCGTCACAATGGGCCGTGTGTCTAACACTTCGAAAATGCGCTCCATCGCTGAGCGTGAATTCGCTAACATGACATTGAGTTCAGTGAGGCGATTGAGGGGCGCGTATAGCATGCCCAAATAGGCGTAAAACGCAACTAGGCCACCGGGTGACAATTGGCCGTCCATGACTAAAATGGCGCCGTACCATAAAACCAGAACTGGGGCGGCTTGCGTTAGAAATGAAACGGCGGAAATAGCGAGGGCGTTTCTACGCACGTTTTTAAGCAGAAAATCAAGGTGATCGCGCGTATTGCCAAAAAATCGAAGCTGCACACTCTTCTCGCGTGTATACGCCTGAACCACGGCAACCCCGGCCAATTGTTCATGCACTTGCCCAGCGATTTCTTCCATTTTTGTTTGGGCTTGCTTGGAGGCGGCGAGCAGCGAAGGTTGAAAGTAGCGGTTAATTACTGCATAGACTGGTATAACGGTAAAGGCCAATAAGGCTAACACGGTGTTTTCGTTCAAGAGTATCACGGCAATAATGAGGAGGGTGCTTAAGTCCATCACCGTATTAATAAACGCAGCACTCACAAAATTTTGGGCAATGGCAACGTCACTGAGCAAGCGCGAAGCAACCGTTCCCACTTGGCGGCGCTCAAAAAAACCTAATGAAAGCGTTTGCACATGCTGAAAAAACTCCTGCCGCAGATCAAAAATCATGCGTTGACTAACAAGGTCCGCGAAGTAGGATCGCAAGTAGCTAATGCCTGTCCAAACGACATATACTGCTAACATGCTTCCCATCATTTCGTGCAGATAGAGCATGTCAAATGGCGGTGGCGCCACCAACAAATTGATGACTTCTTTGACGACCAGCGGAAACGCAAGCGGAATGCCGAATTTTAGAATCGCTGCGATTGCCGCGGCGATGATCCAGGTTCGGTAGGGTTTAACGTAGGCAAAAAAGCGTTTGAGGGTTGGATCTATGAATGTCATAGGCACTGCTGCATGCAATCTGTTGGCCGGATTGCATGGCTGATAGCAACGCCTAAACGCTACTCGTTAGTTTAGTTTGAATGCATTCATCGTAAACGAAAAAGCCGGAATGGTCTTGCTTGGCGCGATACATGGCGCTGTCGGAATGCCTTAGGAGTGTTACACCGTCATTGCCGTCCGTGGGATAGCGGGCGATGCCGA
>JANOTC010000670.1:0-4839 GCA_031416175.1 Gammaproteobacteria bacterium | reverse complement strand
CGACCGCCGTTTCGTTGCTGTTGAGTTTGTCGGACGTCGGCCCGGCCCAATCAGCGTCGTCCTCTCCGCTGATCGTGCCAGGCCTGAGCAAAGATTCGAGTTTGCGAAAAAGGTCCATTTGTTTTTCTCCGTCGTGTTGTTTGTTCTGCGTATAGCTATCGCACGCAGTCAACTCGACGTTTTTTGCCCTTTTTCGCTAAAACCGGCACCGCCACATAACCGTACAGTGCCTTTTCACGGTTTAGTGTACGGTGCCAAAGGTCCGCGGCAGCCGCGGTTACGGCAGGTCGTGCGTCTCGCGCTATCGCGCGTTTGCTAGGGCAAACCGGCGTACTGAACGGTCTGCACGCCCGTTCCCCTGCCATTGGGTGCGCCCCTTCCCCGTGTCTCGTGCCTCGACACCGCCGCCCCACTGGGCGGCGGCAGGCGGGGGAGGGAAACCCCAAAGTCTCGCCCCTTTCTCATTCCCTTCGGGACTGAGTAGGGAACCCGTCGCTCGTCTTTGGGGTTTCCCTCCCCCTTGCGGGTTCGGGGCGTGGGCTTCGCCCCCCGCGAGCGCCTTCCGCTGGGGCGTCAGGCGGCACCGCGCAACGTTGTCACGTTGCAGGGTGCCTACCGCTCGCGGCTCCCCCCAGCATGCCGCACTTGGGGTGCGACATGGGCGTCGGTCTGAACGACCTCGCCCCGCCCGTTGGGCGGCTCCCCGCGGCCGAAGCGCGTCCTGCGCGTCGGCCGTTGGCGCCTAATCGGCGGGTGAAATGCGCGCATCCTGCGCTCCAGTCTGGTCGCGCTTAGTTGCGCGATTGGGCTTTCTAGCGGCTTTCGGTTTACCGAAATCGCCGGCTAATAGCTTTTCCGCGCGGTGGAGAATGCGCTGGCCAGCTTAAGACCCCGTCTGTCGACGAGCTCTTTCATAACGGTGGCGACTCGCTCCAATAGCGCGCTTTCTTCCTCAGCCTGCTTGCGCGTCAACTCTTCCATTTGTGCCTCAGCGGCAGCAATCAAATCCCGCGCGCGGGCCAGCGCCTCGTTGGCTTGCGCGGCACTTTTGAATTTCGGTTTATTCGTCATTTTGTTTACTCCTTGATTTGTGTTTGGTTCACCGTAGTCTAGGTACACGAAGTGACGTTCCGCGCAGGCATCAGTTAAAAAATGTGACCCAAGTCACAATCAGTGCTCATTTTGATGAACTTCTGATTTCATAGTGACGGAAACCGCTACCGTCATCGACCAAAGTTGAGTCGCTTACCACTTGTCCATTGCAATAAATACAAATCGACGCGGCAAAACGGCGGGTTCGCGCTGCAAACCATCGCGACAATTTCAACGCCCTTGACCGCCTCGTTTTCTGGCTTCGGCCGCGCACGTGGCGCACCTTGGTTCCGCTCGCGACATGAGCACGACATTCGAGAACATGCTTCTCGCAGCGGTCCGCTGCAGCCGTTGCCCGGTCCAATTTCCGTGTTATCCTCCAAACAACTCGGGGGAAACAGCATTGCGTCAATGGACTATGAATAATTTGGATTTCTCTGAAAACCGCACGGACCGATACGCCGCCGAAGAGATGGTGGCTAGTTACGCTGCCACCGTTTTCGCCCTGCCAGCGTCAACAGGACGCCGCTTAGTGGCGCCTGCCTAATGCCTCGATTTCTGGCCAACGGCCCCGACCTTCCGGACTCCCTGCTAGAAGCGCAAGAGGAAGGTCGAGTCGTTTTCTTTTGTGGTGCGGGTATTTCCTACCCTGCGGGCCTGCCGGGCTTCAAAGGGCTGGTAGACAAGATCTACAAACGGCTGGACACTTCGCCAAATGACATTGAGCAACAGGTCTACGACCGAGAGCAATACGACGCGACACTAGACCTCTTGGAACATCGCTACCAAAGCTACCAAGGCCAACGACTTGAGGTTCGGACGGCGCTGGCAAGCGAACTTAAACCCAATTGGAGGCGAAAGGACGCGACGACAACACACGAAGCACTACTCCAACTAGCGACTGATCGGAATGACAGAGTTCGACTGGTCACTACCAATTTCGACCGGATTTTTGCACGAGTGACCGCTCGGCAAAAGCCTGCCATTCCTTGCTATGCTGCGCCCCTCTTGCCCATTCCAAAACCCAGCCGCTGGCACGGCGTTGTCCATCTGCACGGTTTATTGCCGGCTCTGAACGACGAAACGGCGCTCAACCGCTTAGTGCTAACCAGCGGTGATTTTGGTCTGGCCTACCTAACGGAACGCTGGGCAGCGCGATTTGTGACCGAGCTGTTTCGCAACTACGTCGTGTGTTTCGTCGGATATAGCATCGGCGACCCCGTACTGCGGTATATGTTGGATGCACTCGCCGTCGACGAGATGCTGGGTGAAAGCCGACATAAAGCTTACGCCTTCGGCAGCTTCACCAACGGCAAACGGGAACGTGCGATGCTCGAGTGGAAGTCAAAACACGTAACTCCGCTCCTGTATGAAGTGCCGACGAACTCCAAGGACCATTCAGCACTTCATTTAACACTGAAGGAATAGGCGGATACGAGTCGTGACGGAGTTCGCGGCAAAGAAATGATTGTCGCCAAGCACGCGACCACACCACCAGTAACCGCTTCAAGAGCGGATTTCGTCGTCGGCCGCATGTTGTGGGCGCTCACCGATGAGTTCGCCGCTAAGCATTTTGCCGATTTAGATCCAGCCCCGCCTTTGGCGTGGCTTGAAGCGCTGGCGGCCCGGTGAACCCCTGTACTCGCTATACATTTTGGCACGTCCGTGTGCCAAAACGAGCTGCGCTCAGGGGTCTTCAATGCCTTCGGCGGCCCTCATTCGCCCTGCGTCCGCAGCGTCGCGCCTGTCGCGCGCCGCAGCTCGGAGAGTAGCGACAGGAATCCCAGTTACCCAGTACGTCCCATCGCCCTCGCAGAACCGGACTAGGAGTGTTACACCATCCGGCTCCCAGTTTGAGTCATCCACGATGGTTTGGGGTAGAGATTATGTCGCACGCGCAATGATGGCATCCAATCTTTCAGGACTTTACCAAACCGCGCCCACGTGACGCTTTTCCGCTGACTACGCCGGTTGAGCCATTTGAACAGCAAGTGGCTTACTCGGTAAGCATAAGTGCGAACGCTTTGGGCGTTGCCACTGACAGCGTAATAGCCAACATGCCCTTGCAGGTGGCGCTTGGCGTAATCCATCATTTCGCGACCGCCTTTGACACGTAGCTTCGCTAACTTCACGCTCACCTCCGTTAGTTTCTTGGTGATGCGCTCACGTTGGCTCTTCCGGCCGAGCACAAAGCGCCCGGTTCGACTTTTACCAACGTAGTGCGTGAAGCCGAGGAAATTGAAGGTGGCAGGTCGCTTGGCTCCGTCTTTGGAGCAATCGCGTGCGGCGCGGGCGCCGAACCGTATCAGGCACGTTTTGCTGGGTTCAACTTCCAGCCCAAACTTCGCCAGTCGGTCCGTCAACTCTTCCTTGAATCGCCGCGCATCGTCTTCGTTGGTGAAACACCCAATGAAGTCATCCGCGTAGCGCACCAAGTACGCCCTGCCTTTACAGGTGTTGGCATAACGTTTCTCAAACCACAAATCTAACACATAGTGAAGGTAAATATTCGCCAAAACGGGCGATACAAGACCCCCTTGTGGAGTCCCGTAGTCGCTGACGGAGAACTTCCCCTCTTCCAGCACGCCCGCCTGGAGAAACCGTCGAATAATTCGCAATAGCACGGGGTCGCTGAGCCGATGCGCCAGAAAACGCATCAGCCACTCATGGTCGACGTTGTCAAAGAACCCTTTGATGTCGGCCTCTACCAGCCACTGTGTGCCGTTGTTCGTGACAATCTCGCCCAGTTTCGCCAGCGCTTGATGCGCATTGCGTTGGGGGCGAAAACCATACGAACAATTACGAAACTCCGGCTCCCAGATCGCTTGCAAGATCCCAGACAGGCGATGTTGGACGATCCGATCCTCAAAGCTGGGTATGCCCAGAGGCCTGCGCTTGCCATTGCTCTTGGGGATGTAGGTCCGCCGGGCCGCCTTCGGTCGGTAGCTCAAGCTACGCAGTCCGGCTGAGAGCGCGGTTATCCGCGCCTCCACGTCGTGTGCATAGTCTGCTTTACTTACCTTGTCGATTCCCGTGGCCTTGTTTCCCGGTTGAGCATCAAAGCTGTGCATGAGCCCTTCTGGGTTGCTGAGTACCCCCATTAACGCGTTGTACTGCGTTTGCGGATACAGTTGTGCCCCTCGTGTGAAACGAACAAGTTGTGTGTCCATGCGCAAAACTCCGCTCGGTGTCGGGGCATATATCCCCTGTTCGTTGTCTCAAACCGGCACCCCTTTGCTCCCGCAGAATTACCCGCGTTCATCGCTACTATGGGTGCCTCCGGACCCCTCGCTTCGCTCTCCCCGCCGCCCTGCCCCCGTCCTCGCGGTTCAGGCTTGTCAGGGAGTGCGCGTATTGTCATTACGCGCCGACGGCGGGATCTCCTGGGTTACTGTTCACTCTCAATGTCATGCTCGATACGGCCTAGGATCCCGGGTGGACGCATCCGACTCGCCTGTGACGCCGGGTACGTTATTGCCTGCTGGCTTGTGGAAACCATCGGCCACCGCCGAAAAAAAGCCTTTTCGGGACTCAACACCTTCACGGATAGCGTTAACCGCTCCCATTGCACCTCGCACGCTTTCGTGTCTACGCATCAAGCACGTTATTACTAGCGTGCCTGCAAGACTCGATACCTGGCCTGTGGCTAACAACTACCAGGGCGGGGTTCACACCCGCTAGATTAAACAACATTGCCCAGTCGCAACCCACAATGGCTTTACGCCCCTCGTTGCTCGCTTATTTTTT
>JANOTC010000669.1:0-9114 GCA_031416175.1 Gammaproteobacteria bacterium | reverse complement strand
ACCCATTCCACCCAGCGCGCCCAGTCCAGCACATAAACTGATAAAGCGATTCATAAATTTCTCTCCTGTATATTAAGAATCCGACACCGGATGATAGGGACTATAGTGCGACCAGGCAAGGTCGATTATTCCAGCGGGTGCGAATCCCTATAGTGGACCCACAGACACAGCTACGTCAAAAGCCAATCGCCTGCGCTGCAAAATTGAATTTCAGGCGGCAATGTCCCTTTGGGTCGATTCATAGCGATGAGTTGCAGACGGGCGTTAGGCCATTCGGTAGAGGCGTCTTGAAGTGCCCGAACTTCGCGTGCGAGGGTGTCAAGGCTGTCCAAGTCAGCGCAGACTTGAATCAACGTCTCATCACCATCGAGTCCGCGCGCATAAAAATCTACTTCGAAACCGGCAGGGGTGCGCACGTAATTCACCTGTGCGCCACGACGTTGTAGTTCATGCAGCACGACCGTTTCTAACGCATGCCCTACGTTGGCATTGCCAGAGCGGTCAAATAGTCTCATCAGCCCGGTATCCACGGGGTACACTTTGCGCGGATTGACTTGCCGACGGCGCTCGGAATTCGTCGCAAGGTCAAGGCTACTTAATAAAAAAGCATCCTCAAGGTGTGTTAGGTAGCTGTGTAGCGTGTCTTTGCCGACCGCCACGCCGCGTGATTTTAGATCTGCATAAAACTTATTGATACTAAACGAACCTGCCGCATTTCCCAGAAGTTGCCGCACCATCCAGTGTAAAACCTGCGGTTGACTCAGGTTGTGGCGCTCGACCACATCACGAAGTAGCACAATATCCACATAAGTTCGCAGAAGCTCCAAACGATTGCGGGTATCGACGCCTTGCGCTTCCGGAAAACCGCCGTTGGCCAAATAGTCGAGCACATCTTTGTCAAGTTGCGAGCGTTCCGCTTTGGTTTGGCGATTAGTCGGTTTTAGGGGCTCTCGGCCCGCGTGTCGCAACGTTTCGCGTAAGCTAAATGGAGAAACGATGGCCTCCATCGCTCTGCCGCGCATGCTGGTGGCCACTTCGCGGGAAAGTAAACGCGCCGAAGACCCGGATAGGAAGAGTTCAATGTTTTCACTGTCCAATAGGCGTCGGGCGAAGAGTTCCCAGCCAGGGATGAGTTGTATTTCGTCAAAAAAGAAGGTTGATTTTCGAGCGTCTCGCCAAGCGGGATTGAGTTGGTAGAACGTTTCGACAACAAGATCAAGATCTTGAACTTGCATGTCAGCAAGGCGTTCGTCTTCAAAACTGAAATAAAGCAAACCGTCGCGGGGCGTGCCGCTCGCAACGCGGTCGGCAAGTATCTGCCATAACAGGCTCGTCTTTCCTGACCGCCGCATGCCAATTACCGCCGTTGCTTTACCTTTAACAGCGGGTAGCCAAATATCTCTGCGCGTTAATGCGCGAAGCGGTGCTGATTGCGCATCAATGATTTTCTGGCGAATGACGGTGCGAAGTGGGCTTTCCATAAGTGATGATTTTACATCAAATTGGACTTATTAAAAGGACAACTTGGTATCAGATAAATGCGCGATGGCATACGTTGGGAAGCCTTAACTGCTGCCATCCTCGGGTGGAACGTGCACGAAAATGGAAATGACCAAATCAAACGTGTTGGCAGTGCATATTGTTTTTTTTAATTGCGTATTGCGCCATTTATGCGATTTGGGATTTACTATAGTGATCATGTCCATTTTATTCAACGAGGAAGAATTCTCATGAGCAGTACCCGTCTTTTCCGACTCATTTCGCTGTCGTCGCTCGGCATCATTACACTTCCCGCGTTCGCTGCGCCGGAAGTTGATAGCTCAAGTTGCCGACGTCTGCCAACGCACGTTCAGTTGACGAAAGCGCTTACCAGCGTGATTAAGCCAACGGGCGATGAAGTGAATGGTGGTTTTGAATTGCATATGTGGGCGACCGTTGTCGCCGCCGATGGCACCGTGTGTGCGGTAACAAAATCCGGTCCGCGATTGAACGACCAGTGGTTGGGCAGTCGCGTGATTTCGGCGCAAAAGGCCAATACCGCCGTGTCGTTTAGCCTAAATAAAGACAATGGCGCGAACGGGGGGCTTGCTCTATCCACTGCTAATCTGTGGGCGGCCACGCAACCGGGTGGTAGCTTGTATGCCCTTCCATTTAGCAATCCAGTCGATCCCGCCGTCGCGTATAAGGGTAATAGTGCGAAATTCGGTTCTGCGCAAGACCCCTTGGTCGGCCAACGGGTGGGCGGCGTGAATGTTTTTGGTGGTGGATTTGCCTTGTATGATGCGGAAGGGAATGTTGTAGGGGGAGTTGGCGTTAGTGGTGACTCGTCTTGTGCGGATCACAATATAGGTTGGAAGCTGCGCGACGAGTTGAAGTTAGATTTTGTACCATCGGGTGTGAGTGCGACGGGTGATGACAATATTATTTATAGCAAGACGCACGGTTTCGGCCACCCTGAATGCGGCAACAAGGAACGGCCCATAAGCGAAGCGTTGCCGAAGACGCATCCGATTGGTTCGGATACTTAAGCGCGTTTCACGGAGCGGTTCTGCAAGTTCCCAAAAGCACTCGGCAGAACCACTTCCTTCGGCTTATTTTGAGTTCACTAATGCTGTCGATTTTATAATTTCAGGAATCTAACATGTTTGGCTGAAAAGCTGCCAGATGGGCCGATTGTTAGTGCTCGATGGGTTGGTACTCTCATTTGTGTTGCCTCCGTCAATGATAATCTGCAATTTCTACATCGAACGGACCTGGTTCATGACGATGGCGGCGGAGATTCGCTCCCGACGCGTTAATGGCCAGGTAAGCGCAAATGCCTGTTAAGGCCACCCTCATGCCTCCAACTCAACCGACCTCTGCGCCAATTCCTGCAACTCATAAAGATCACGATACAAGCCAGGGCGCGCTAACAATTGTGTATGTGCACCTTGCTCCACTAACTCACCATGATGTAGCACCAAAATTCGGTCAGCAGATTGTATCGTCGATAAGCGGTGGGCGATGACGATTAACGTAACGCGGCCGCGCAAATCCGCGAGGGCGCGTTGCACGTGTTCTTCGGTATAGCTGTCTACGTGTGCAGTTGCTTCGTCGAGTATGAGGATTTTCGGGTCGCCTGCCAGGGTGCGCGCGAGTGATAGTAATTGGCGTTGGCCGGTGGATAGATTGCCGCCGCGTTCATCCATGCGGGTGTGATAGCCGTCTGGTAGGTGGGCGATGAAATCATGCAGGCCCGCGCGACGTGCGGCGTGTTCAACCGCGCCGGTGTCGAGGCTTCGGCCAAGTGCGATATTGTCAGCAATCGTTCCGCTAAAAATAACAGGATCTTGCTGCACTATGCCGACGCGATCACGCAATTCCGCTGACGGAAACTGTTCGATGGTGCTTTGATCGATGAGCACTTCGCCTTTGTCTACGCTGTAAAAACGCATTAAAAGGCTGGCGATGGTGCTTTTGCCGCTTCCGGTATGGCCGACGATGGCGTAGAACTCGCCAGCGGGCACGGAAAAGGACACGTTACGCAACACGTCATGTTTGCCGTCATAACTAAAGGTGACGTTATGCAGTGCTACGTCTCCGCGTGTAATGCGCGCTTTGGTATTTTCGGCAAAGGCCGGGACGTCGCCGTCGATTAAATCGAATACGCGTTGCCCCGACACGACGGCTTGCTGAAATAGGCTCAAGCGTTGCGTCATTTCGATCATGGGCTCGACAAAGCGCGCGAGGTAGTTCACGAACACATAAATCACACCGACCGCGACGGGCAGTTCAAGAGATCGATAGCCAAACAAGAAAAGCAAACCCGCGAGGGTGAGCATATGCGCCATGTCTACGAGTGGGCGTAGCAATATAGAGTCGATTTTAAGATTGCGCATGCGTGCGTCGAAATGATCGTCTGCGGTGGCGGCGAATTGTCGCGAAAAGCGCCCCTCTTGGTGCAGCACTTGAATAACTTTAATGCCCTGCACGGATTCATAAATACGCGCATTAATGTCGCTAAGCAGCGTGCGTACGCGTTGGAAGCGCGGCGTTGATGTGCGTTGGTATACCACCATAAGCGCCCCCACTAGCGGGAGAAAAATCAGGCAGACCAGCATCAGCCGCCAATCGAGAATCGCCATAACGATAATGATGCCGACAATGCGCGCGGTGCCTTGAATATAGGTGCCGAGCACGTCCACGTACATTTCGCGCGCGTATTCCGTGTCATTGGTCAAGCGCGACACGAGCGCACCAACGGGGGTGCGATCAAAGAAGCGCAAGGGCATTTGCAGTACGCGCGCGAAGGCTTCAATGCGCAACTTCTGTACGCCGTTAACGGCGAGGTCGGTGAAGCGCATTGCCTGGGCGTAGTTGGTTAGCGCGTTGATCAATTGCAGGCCGACGTAGGCGCCAGCGAGTAAAATCAAGGGTGTGGTCGACCAGTCGCCGAGTAACAAGTGATCGTCGATAAATATCTTTATCAGCAAGGGGCTGCACACGTCGGCCGCCGTCGCGATTAATAACAAAACAACGGCAGTGCGCACGAGGCGACGGTCGGTTAGCGCATAGCTAAGCAAACGCGTAAACGTGCGCAATGTGTTGGGTTTTGTGGGTAGGTTTTCAGTCATGCGGTGCGCTCATCAAGTGCCGGGTTTGGCGGGCAGGTTTTCAGTCACGCGGTGCGCTCCTCAAGTACCTGTTCCATTTGCTGGTAACGAAACATTTGCGCATACCAGCCACTGTGTTGCATGAGTTTTGAATGATCACCTCGTTCGAGAATGCTGCCATGGCTCAATACAATTATTTCATTGGCTTCCGCGACTGCCGATAGCCGGTGGCTAACTACTAATGTGGTGCGGCCTGACCGTTCGCTGCGCAACGCGGAGAGTATGGCGCGCTCGGTGCGCATGTCTACCGCCGACAGCGCGTCGTCAAGCGCAAGGATAGGCGCGTCGAGTAATAGTGCTCGGGCGATGGCGATGCGCTGTTTTTGGCCGCCGGACAAGGTAATTCCACGCTCGCCAACCAAGGTTTGATACTGGTCTGGAAAACGTGCGATATCGTCATCGACACAGGCGATGCGCGCTACGCGGCGGATTTCTTCAAGCGTGGCCTCGGGTTTTCCTAACGCAATGTTGTCCGCGATAGTGGTCGAAAAAAGAAACGGTTCTTGCGGCACAAACGCGATACTTCCGCGCAGTGCCGAGAGTGTGTAGTCGTGAATCGAATGGCCACCGACTTGAATGCGCGCGTCGCCACCTTCATACAAGCGCAACAGAATATGCAGTAATGTGCTTTTCCCTGCACCGGTGTGACCCACAATGCCGAGTGTTTGTCCGGCGTCGATGTCGACGGAGACGTTTTTAAGTGCATGGTCGCGCCCACCAGGGTAAGCAAAATTGTGCACATCAACCGAGATGGCCGGTGACACAATGCTTGTTAGCGTGCCGTGATCAGCTATTTCCGGTGGTGTATCGAGTAATTGTTCGATGCGTCGATACGCGGCGTCGCCACGTTCCACGATATTGAGCACCCAGCCCACCGCGAACATGGGCCACGTAAGAAATCCGAGGTACATGAGAAAGCTTGTGAGCTCGCCTACGCTCATTTGCCCTTCGTGAATTAACCAGGCGCCACCGACGACCGATAAGAAATAGGCGCTACCGACTGTTAGTTGCGCGGTCGGGCGGTATTTCGAGTCTATGCGTGCAACACGAAGATTCGCTTGCACCGCACGTTGGGTCGCCTCAGAAAAAAGAGCGAGTTGTTGTGCTTCCTGGCCGAAAGATTTAACCAGTCGAATATTGCTAATGGCTTCTTGCGTGCGCTCATTGAGATCGGAAAAACGCGCCTGGGATTCACCGAATGCGCTGTGCAATTCTTTGCCAAAGCGCCACATGAAATAGGCCATGACAGGAAACGGCAACAAGGCCAACAAGGTCAGTTTCCAACTGATCATAACGAATAGCACGATGAGGACGAGTAGGCCGGTCACGGCTCCGTCGAATAACGACAACACCCCTTCGCCT
This sequence comes from Gammaproteobacteria bacterium, assembly GCA_031416175.1. Classification (GTDB taxonomy): domain Bacteria; phylum Pseudomonadota; class Gammaproteobacteria; order S012-40; family S012-40; genus JANOTC01. The sequence continues at coordinate 3,100 of JANOTC010000669.1, read as the reverse complement.
GCGGTTTGTTCGACGGCGGTGATGTCATTGGTGGCGCGTGCCATTAAATCGCCGGTGTTGTGGCGTTGGAAAAACGCGGGTGCCATGAGCATTAAATGTTGAAAAATCCGTTGCCGCAATAAGGCCGCGAGCCGATATGACGCACCGAACAGCATCATCCGCCAGACGAAACGCAGAAAATAAACAAAGATCGAAACCACGATTATGGCGACGACGTATTCCACCAGTTGCGCCAAGGTGAGCGTGTGTTGAGCGACGGCATCAACGATACGCCCAGTGATCCACGGGGGTATAAGTAATAGCGCCGCCACGGTAAACAGGGAAAATAGCGCCGCTCCGTATCGTTTCCAGCGCAGGCGAAAATACCAAGACAGTTTGAGATAAATCGACAACAGAGGAATCCTTATTCTAAACTCGTCGGCATTATGCAACGGATTCGCGCGGACTTTGTAGGTGCACGCGCTTTTATCGGCAGCAAAATGCGCGACTTCAACTTAGCCGACTTGCCCAACCTAGGGCCAAAATCGCAGCAGATGCTCGCCGCAGCGGGTATCCACACTCTGACGCAATTGCGTGAATTGGGTTCAGTGCGCGCCTATGTTCGCGTTAAGCAAAGCAACGTCGGCGCCAGTTTGAATTTGCTTTGGGCGTTAGAGGGCGCATTGTCAGGAAAACGATGGCAAGATGTTGCGAAAGATGACCGATTGAGGTTATTGTTGGCGGTAGAAGATGTTCAGAAGTAATAATCTAATTGGAATTTAAGTCAAGAAAAGGCGGTTCACATGTCTAGAAAAAAATGCGCGTTGGTTTTAGCTGCGTTATTGGTCACGCTGGGCGAGACGAGTGGGGTGTTGGCCGATCAAAGTGAGGCTGCTCCGACTGCGCCCCCCTATGCTGTTGGTGTAAGCTTCGGTTGGGTGGTGGCGAACGGGTTGAGTTATCGCCATTACCTTGGGCCTTCCTATGTGCAAGCTACGTTTGCTGGCACGGTGGATAAGGAAGCCAAAGAAGAATATGTCGATTTTTCGCTATCCTACGCGCGTTATCTCAATCGATTTGAATTGGGTGCGGGTCATTTTCCTATCGGCGTTAAAGCGGTGGGGGGCTTGGAGCTAGAGCACAAGCAAGGGCTTTTTGGGAATGCACCCGGCGTCGTCACGAATAAAATACATACGGGCGGTGGGCTGGGCATTGATTTTGGAAATCCCGGCGCGCGCGGCATCGTGTTTTCGCTGGATCTTATCTATACCGCGACCTTCAAGAGCTTCCGCAAATGGGAGTTTGTTGAGCTAGGGCTGCTACCTTCGTCGTCAGTGCATTACAATTTCTAGGCGCTGATATGAAAATCCTATCGAATGTGAAAGCGCTAGCGTTTGTGCTGTGCGGGGTTTTTGTATTGCTTTCCACTGGCTGTGCGACGATATTCAATTCGTCGACGCAAACGGTGGCCGTCAGCGCATGGGACGTGGAAAAGCGCGAGGCCGTGGCGGCGAAAGTTTTCATTGCTTCCCCCGCCAGTAGCTATAGAGCAGTGACACCTACTACTGTGGCCGCGAGTCCGTCGATTTTTCGTGGCTTTAATTTGTCTGTAGATGACCCCTGTTACGCACCGCTTCAACAAAGTGTGCGTAAGAGTGTGACGCCGTTATATTTTCTTAACGTGTTCAATATCTATGGATTTGGTATCGATTTTCTAACGGGTTATATGTTCAATTACGAAAACGCCGTGACATTGCCTGTGCGACGGCGCGTTGAGTCTGGCGATTGCGGCCCGGGCGCGTCCCTAGCCACGACTCCGTTTCCAATGCAAGTAGCCGTTGCGCAACGTGAACCAAAATTTGATCTCGGTGTTGCGCTTGGATCAATACAAAGCGATAGCAGCGAGTTGTACCCTCTTTTTTCTGCGAGCGCGGAAATTAATTATTTCGTGATGGCCAGGTTAACGTTGGGTATACAGATCGCCAATGCGAGTGGTGATGTGACCGACTATCTCGGTCGAGCACCCGTCACGGTGAGTCAAAGTTCCCTTCTGGTCAGTGCGCATCACTTCTTGCGCGACTACGGCGGGTTGTATGTAGGTGTTGCGACAGGCTACCGGGCGCTCGACGTGACACTGCCGCCTAATTTCGTTTACGAGAAGACGACTTTCTTGTCAACGGCCAAATATTCCCCCGGCGGCAAAGCAAGTGTTGAGTTTGTGCCCTTGCTGCTGCAAGTAGGTTGGCGCATGAGCGGCCTCGCTTCTCTGGGCGTCGACCTGGCAGTGCCGTTTTCGCGAATAGGGTTGGGAAATCCACGCCCGATTAACTCCAGCAATAGTTTGCTCGACGCCGAGCCATCCGAGTCGCGTCGCTTAGCGCTCAAGGCGTTTCGCGAGTTTCGCCAACCGTTTGAAATTCATTTGCGTGGGGCGGTGGCTTTCTAACTTCGCGAGCGCTCAGGTTCGAATTCGAGCGGCAAACTTCTATATTAGAATATTGTTAGATACTTTCGCATATGTCACACTCTCTGGCGTCGGCCATGCCGTCCCACGTCATGGCCGATTCGGGGAGTACGGGTAAAACTAAAGACATATACGGAGATTCAACACCATGCACGTTCCAAAAAAAATCGCCTCTGCTTTATGCAGCGCTCTATTATTTTCAGGCGTCGCCTTAGCGGAAAACATTCCAAGCTATGAAGTGACGCGATCATTTTCTGCCGATGGTAAACCGCATTTTCCTGCATTAAACGTCAAAACTAAACGTCTTTACGCCAGCGACGCGACGGCGGGTACAGTGACGATGTTCAACGCCAAAACAGGCGCTATTCTAGCTGAGACGGCCACCGGCGCAGGCGCGCACAGTGTGTTCGTCGATGCCAAACGCAATTTAGTTTACGTGACCAATCGCGGCGCGAATACGCTATCAATTTTGGATGGCGCCACCAATGCCAAAATCATCGACATTCCCGTTGGCAAGCAGCCGCATGGCTTGGCGTTGGATGTTAAGCGCTGCCGGGCGTATGTGTCGAACACAGGCAGTAACGATGTGACGGTCATTGATCTCACTACGCGCAAGGTCATTCAAACGTTGGCAGTCGGCGCGGCGCCCTGGGGCGT
>JANOTC010000668.1:0-8919 GCA_031416175.1 Gammaproteobacteria bacterium | reverse complement strand
GACCTTGCACGAAATTAACTTTATTGCGCCGCGATTTCCTTTGCCACCCACCGCGCATGGAGATTGATGTCATTCAAGAAGCCGCGCGTGGACTCACGAAATCCGACGAAATAGAGACCCGCTTCGAGTCGATTATTATCTGTCGTAGGGATGCCCGCTGCGTTTAGATTTCCTGCGTTGGAAACCAGTAAACTCGACAAACTCGCTGCATAACCCGTCGCGTAAATAATGGCCTCGAATTCCTGGTTTGTCCCATCTGTAAAAATTACCTGCGCGCCATTAATTGAGTGAATACCTGGCCTAACAGTTAACTCGCCGCTCTTGATCACACGGAGTATCCCACGATCAAACATAGGCACGCGCTGGTCTTCAATTAAAGCTCGCAGCGGACCTTTTTTAGGCCGAATAATGCCATATTTAGACAAATCACCCACTACCAAGCGTAAGGTAATTGAGCCAATTAGATCTGCGACTGCGATGGATAATTTACCTAACAATAGGCTTGTAACATGCGCCGGCAATACGTTAAATAGATCTAACGGCGTGATATACACGGGATTTCGAATTGAAATACTCGGCTTTGCTTTATGTTCCAGCAAATCCATCGCAATATCACCCGCCGAATTGCCTGCGCCAACCACTAATACACGCTGACCACGGAACGCCGCACCACTTTTGAATTCTTGGCTATGAAAAACGGTGCCGGAAAATGAATCGGCTCCCGGTATTTGGGGAATTTTGGGCGTCCGACAGGCGCCCATGGCAAGAATAACATTCGCCGTACGATAGACACCCACGTTTGTTCGCACGTTCCACACGTTGCCCTCACGTTCAATGCGGGTGACTTTTTCACCCCAGTGCGGTTTCAAGGCGAATGCCTTCGCGTAATCCTCCAAATAAGAAATGACTTGATCACGTGACGGATAGCGCGGAAATGATGTAGGCATTTTCATGTAGGGCAGCCCGGATAAACGGCTCACGGAGTTCAACTTCAAACTCTGATAATGCTGCTTCCAAGAATGCGCGAATTGGCTGTTTTCATCGAGAAGTAGCGCGTCTACTCCCAATTTCTTCAGCGCAACCGCTGTGGCCATCCCGGACGGTCCGGCGCCGACAATAATGGCGCGAGACGTTTCACTCGCCAAGGGTGTTTTGTTGCTTTCCATGTCGTACCTGACTTTTATTTGGGAGGTTCGAGATTCTAGCATCAGCACTGCTTCCTCAGGCTAAAGGCAATGCGCGGCGACGTGCAGAGCGCGCCATGAATAATCGATATAACAGGGGAATGACGTAGAGTGTCAACACAGTCGATACGCCTAAACCCCAAACAATCGCCGAGGCAACCGGCCCCCACACGAGTGATTTGCCACCCCACCCTGCCGCTAGCGAAAAAAGGCCAGCAATCGTTGTTAGCGATGTGATCAAAATAGGTATTAGTCGACGACGGGCTGCGTAAACGGTTGCGTGAAAAATACTCATACCCGCATCGAGCCGGGTGTTCGCCGCGTCAACCAAAACAATAGCGGAATTCACAGCCACCCCCGCGAGTGCGACGACACCGTACATAGTGAAAAGACTTAGATAATATCCTTCCACGGCCAACCCATAGATCACACCAATCACCGCCATGGGTACCGTTGTAAGAATAAGTAACGGTTGGAAATAGCTTCTAAACTGTGTACCCAAAATCAAGTAGATAAGCCCGATTCCAAAAATGAACAAGACCAACATTGACGATAGACTCTCTTGAATATCGTCTAACTCGCCGGTAAAATCCAAGTCGATCGAAGGATAGCGAAGTCGCATCGCTTCCCATTTATCTTTGATCAATTTATTCGCGGCCAATGTGTCTAACACTTTCTTATCTAAGTCGGCTGTAATGGTAATCGTCCGACGGAAATTGTAATGGCGAATATTGCTTTTACTGTAATCAGTGCGCACCGTAACCAACTGGCCTAACGCAATATGGCCACCGTCCGGCAACGCCACTGATTGGCGTAATAAATCATCAATATCTTGCGCCGTATGCCGCACTGCCCGCACGCGCACGTCTAATTTATCGCCGCCATCTTGCATGCTGGCGACCACTTCGCCGTCGAACATCAAGCGCACCATACGCGCTAAATCGCCCGCGTTTAAGCCCGAACGCTTAACTGCTTCGGCGTTCAACCTCAGTTGAATTTCCGGTTTGCCGGGGCTGTCATCCTCACTAACATCTTTTACCGCTGGAATGCCATTTAACACGCCCATTAATTCGTCGGTGGCGGCACGTAATTGGGTATAGTCATCGCCACGCACTTTCACATTAATTGGCTTGGAAACGGGAGGACCGCCGTTTAAGACGAGGAAGGAAATCAACGACGGCCCCGGCGTATTTGTGACGTCGGCGCGCATAGCGTCGACGATTTCGCCTACGTCGCGCATGTTGGGTCCGCGTGTAAGCAAACTAACCACGACTTGACCGTAACGATCTCCGAAATAAGGCGCGTTTTCTGTGAACAATTGCCCGGCTGTCGCCGCTGTGTCCCTTAATTCCCCTGGAAGCACATATTTTTGCACTTTTTGCTCAATTAAAGCCGAAACCTTTAGCGTTTCATCAATGGATGTTCCAGGCGGCATTTGCACGTTCACATAAAACATACGTATTGAATCTAACGCAAAAAACTCGGTTTTGACCGCGCCCTTGGCAACCAAGCCGACCGCACCCAACATCAATAATAGCGCTGCGGCCAAGGTCAGCACAGGGTGACGTAAACACCACACCAACGAATGTGAATACTTAGTGAGAATAAATCGTGTGAGTTGAGTTCGGTATTTTTGAACTTGAGAAGGTCGGTCAAATCGAACCTTGGCCGCGATAATGTGAACAGGAAGTAACCAATACGCTTCAAGCAAACTAATAATCAACGCCACCGTTACAACAAAAGGTACGACAAACATGAAGTCGCCAATAACGCCAGGCAACAGCATCAACGGTAAAAAAGCCGCCACCGTCGTTAGTACCGACGCTGTAACGGGCTTAAATACCTCAGCCAGCGATTCCATGGATGCTTGCATCGCGTCCATCCCACGCTGCAAGCGGTAGTGAATTGATTCCACGACAACAACCGAATCATCGACCAACATACCAAGGACGATGACCACACCCAGCAGCACAGACTGGTTTAACGTCTGCCCGGTCATATCTAACACCCAAAAGGTGGCTGCCAAAACAAATGGGATTGCCAAACCAATAAAAATAGACAAGTGTGTTCCCAAGAACAGCCACGTAACGACCATAACGAGCGCTAAGCCCAGCAGCGCGTTGCTTTCCATAACATTAATGGCTTCTCGCGTTGGACTGGTTTGATCATCAAGCAAGACCACATCCATTCCTTGCTGAGCTAATACTTTATTCTTGCTCTTGATATATGCGTCGATCCGCTCAACCATGTCTAAGGTATTTGCCTTGGGCTTTTTATTTATGGCAAACATGACAGCGGGTTTGCCTTTATATAACACTAATTGCGATGCCGCCTTCCTCCCACGCCCAACGTCCGCGACGCTATCTACGGTTATCTCCCCACGCGCCGTGATAACGGGCAATTTCGCAATGTAGCTCGGATCAGAGTCAGTACCAATTAAACGCACTAACCATTTTCGATTGCCTATATCCGCGTCGCCTGCGGATACATCTCTGAAGTGCGCACTGATACTGTCTGTCAACTGAGTGGGCGTAATTCCATACGCCTGCAGTTTTTGAGGAAAGAACTCCACTTGAAGTTCTGGATCATGCAACCCAGAAGCATTAAGGCCGTCCACCCCTTTAATCCGCTCCAGATCCTGCTTAACACCTTTGGCCGTACGTCTCAACAACTCGTCATCGGCTTCTCCTTGCAACACGACAACGGCCGTTGGAAACGAGTTGGCGCTGGTTATTTCCAAAATCGCAGGTGCCAAAGCCGCCTTCGGAAGATCCGAATTCGTCTTGTTTTGAATTTCGCGGCGTAAGTCATTTATGCGTTTGTCAAACGTGCGATCACTAATTGACTCGAAGCGCACCAAGATATTCGATATGCCTTCGCGGCTGTCGCTAGACACAAACTTTATATCAGCGACATGTTGGATGGCGTCTTCTAGCGGTTTAGAAATGAGCTTTTCGACATCTTCGGCAGAGCCACCCGGAAGCGCCGTTATAACACTAATCCAATTGAAATTGACTTCGGGGTCTTTCGCACGCGGGAGATTGATGTAGCTTATTGTCCCAATCACCATGATCACGACAAACGTGACATTGGCGAGAACGTGATTGCTAAAAAGGCTGCGTAACATATCGGCAACCTATTTTAATGTGACTGTGTCGCCATGCTGTAACACAAAACGCCCATCGACAATGACCCGTGCATCGGGCTTCACAGTAGAGGGAACGGGCCGTCCTTCCTGAGCGCCAGCGATAACCTCAAACTGCGCCTTACTGCCCTTGAGCACAAACACGCCGAGCTTGCCACCACGGCGCACCAACAAGTCAGCCGGTAAATGCGGGGCTAACTCCCGCCACACCATCGTGCCCGCAGAACCGACCAAGGCGCGTTCTGCGGTGAAGGCGAAGCGCGCTTCGCGACTGCGTTCGACGGGGTCTAGCAAAGGAACAATTCGACGCAATTGCACCGGCACACTATGACCTTGCGTGGTGAACTGAAATTTTTGGCGGTTATCCACCACGTCTAAATCATGCGGCTGTATTTTAGCGACCAGCTCAATGTTTTCAATATCGACAATGTGAATGAGGGGTGTGCCGGGACTCGCTAACTCGCCCACACTTGACAGGCGCTCGCGCACGATCCCGGCGAATGGCGCCACGACGACACACTTACGAAAATCGCGAATAGCCGACTGTAAGAGCGCCTGTTGAATTTGCCTTTCGGCTTGCAAAGTCTTTAATTCAGAGTCACGCTGCTTAACGCTTTCCTCTGTGCCAATGTTTTGTTTTGATAGAATTCGCGCGCGTTCAAGTTGGTATTGAGCCAATTCGATGCGCGCATCCGCAGCACGCAACGCGGCTTCAATGCGATCCATGCCGAGACGATAATCTGTCGAGTCGAGTTTGACGAGAACCGCGCCTTTATCAACTTGATCGCCAACCATAACCGGAATGCTTTCTACAACCGCCCGCACTTCCGCGCTCAGTTTAGAATCGTTGAGGCTCATCACCGATGCGGAGATGGAAGATTCTGGAAACACCGCGAGTTCCTGCGCTGTTTTGGCTGTTATGGGTACCGCCACGTTTGCGGCAAACACGGTAGCGCCAGGCCACACCTCTAACATAATTCCGACCACCAGTACCCATGTAGCCGCATATACGCGTTTACTCATTATTTTCGTACCGAAGAAGGAGAAAAAATTAGCGTGTAACGAATCCTAAATCGGCCAAATTGCCATTGTAGGCAACGTCCACTTTGCCTTCGGCGTCAACACGCCCGAACATACTCAGAGATCTCGCCAGCGACGACGACGGTCCCTCGCGCGCTGAAAACGTGCCTTTAAACGTCAACTTACCATCTTGCGCCAATAGCAATTCGCCTTTCGCTTGCAATGGCCCACCGCCATCGCTGATTACGCCTTTAACACCTTGCGGCGTAGTCTCAAATTGCGCTTTGACGTCGCCCAATTTTAATTGCTGCGGAAATTCTGTGGCGGCCGCACGCCACACCAACGCGCCATCCAATGCCGCGAGTTGACCGGGTGCAAACTGCACGTTTGCGAGATCAAGATCTAACACGCCGCCCATTTTCAATGCGGGAATCTTCGCCATGGCCAACACATCCATCATCGGCAACTTGCCGGACACATGCTCTAACGCCGTCGTTCCCGTAAAGCGTTTTGCGATTAAGAATTGTGCGTCCGAGCCATCTCCGCGCAATGCCACCTGCACACCCAGTTTGCCGAACAACAATTCCGAAGGTGCAAGATTCCATTTCAATTCACGAAAGGAATAGTCGCCTACGTCGAGTCGACTCGCGCTACCCGACAACAATGTGCCCTCAATGCCATACACGCCGACTCGCTTACGCGCATCGGCCGCGTCATCCCCCATCCAGGCATAACCCAACTTGGCCGGAAAAAGCCAGGCCATAAAAATCAAATAGGCAAGTAAACCGAGTCCCGCGTATTTTAACGTTTGCGTCACTAGGCCGCCTCCTCGAACACTAAGCGTGCAGTTACTTTGCCAGGTGCCGCTTCTCGATCTATCACGGCGGTATCCAAGCGCACGCGGAAATCACGTTGCAACAATTCCACCCAGCGCGAAACATCGTCGAACGTCGCCTGTTCCAACCAAACACGCACGCGTGTTGAACCCTCCGGCTCGACCCGTTTAAGCGTTGAGGTTAAGCCGCCCATTTTCGCCGTGGTGTCAATAACCGTTAGTAGCGACTGCCCGCTCGCCGGACGCGCTGTCGTGCTGGCTTGCAATTTTTTCACTTGCACGGCCGATTGGCGCATCCAAACCGCTAAGGCACGCTGGTCTTGTACCGAACGCGTCAGTTCTGCGTTGCGCTTAACCACAGGCTCCCACACCATAAGGTAGAAAAGCGCAAATACCACGACGACAGTCGCCGCGATTAACATGGCCCGCTCGCGCGAGCGTAATTGAGTCCAATATTGCATCATAATGTAACACTCTTAATATGCAAACGCCCTTCGACTTTGCTGTCCTTGGACGCTGCCGATTGCAATTCGACCACCAAGCCACGTTGCGAACCGAGCAGTTGTTTTACTTGATCCAGTGTTTGCAAACTCGGTACATCGATTTCAACATCGAGTTCGCCATTCTTGTAGCGCACGCTGCGTAAATTCACGCCCGGTGTCGCCTTGAGCGCACTGCCGGTGGTTGCCACTAACACTAAAAAGCCCGCGCCCACTCCACTTTTACTTCCGCCCTGTAACTCAGCCAGTTTCCGTTGCATTTGCACTTTCGGATTGACGACATTTTTAGCCTCGGGAAAGGCTTCTTTATACGTCCGATTGACTTGTGCCCGCAGCTCGTCATTCTGACGGCTCAAGGAGACGTTTTCGCTGATATTCATCGCTAATTGCAACACCACCCAAACCGTTGCCAACGAGGCCGCCACGCGCCACGGGCGCCAACGTTTCCCCCACTGCTCTTTGCGGCTGTAATCGCCCTGCAACAAGTTGAAAGCAAAGCGTGGATCGAATTCGCGCGCGACCAAGGTCAATAAGTCAATTGACTCGTCGTGCACGCGGATTTCGGCGTTCTTCACGACTTCGGTGAGTTGTGAGGAATAGGTAGCGCCGTTGTCCCAAAGGTCGATAGTGGCAGCGGTCGCGTCCCCCGCTTCCGCCACCGAAAAGCCAAGAAACGCGGGCAGATTGTCTAATTCCGAGGCAAAGCCCTGCGCTTCGCCCGTGCGCACCAGCGCCAAATTCGATTCCAAAAATACCGTCCATGCCTGATCTTGTATAGGCAATGACAATGCGTCGGGAATGAGATAATCGGAATTGATTCCCGCCGTGCGCAATTGTTCTTGCCACACGCCCATTTGTTCGCGACTCACGACAACGATCGACATGTCCCCGTCGATACCGCGCGCGCCTAGCGCGAAATGCAAGTCATCGACATCTTCGGCGAGTTGATCTTCCAAGGCGTAGGGAAGCGCTTTAAGCAGTTTTTGCCGATTTTGCGTAGGCACTTTGGCGTGTGTGAACAAGAGCCGCGATGATGGGATGAGCACCACCACCTGCGCGCCCGCCGCGAGTGGCGCTGCGTCGCTCAAGGCGCCGCGAACAACAACGACATTTCCTGACGCGTCAGGCGCGCCTAACCAACTTGCCTCGGCATCGGCGCCTGGCTCGTGTATTCGAATAAAAAAACGACTGCGCATTGTTAGAGTCCGTCTGTCCCGATTGAACGGGAAATCGTTGTAAAGGTGGAACCGCCCGTTGTACTCGTATAAATAAGGCTTGTCAGCGCCACTTCTGCGCGCGCGACTTGCGCGCGGGCATTGATTTGAAAATAACTACTTTGAACGTCGAGTCCCATTCTCACGTCGTAATTAAGTGCTTTCTTTTCGTTTTCTCCCACCACGGCTTTAAATACCGGACTCTCGGGAAATTCCCCTTTCGTCTTATAAGGTCGGTCTTTAATCAAATCTTTTACCATTGATTCTGTCAATTGATCAGACAATGCCATCAACACTTCCGGCTCCGCCGTATTAACATTTATCGTGGTTCCCCACTCAGGCACGGCGGTGACAAACTTCAACAAACCTGGCACTTTCTCTTTTTCTATTTTCTTGCCATAAAGAATTTCTTTGGTGAATCCGCGCACTAACAAGAGTTCCATGGGGCTCGCCATACGTCGATTCGCTGTGCGGTACGGCTGCTTCTCGGATGCGTACGCGCTATCTTCCGCGCCACCCGGAGAAATCGTTTCTTCATTGCTATCAAGCCAGTCTACCACGGCGTTAGTCATTTCATCAGGGTCCAGCGCACGTTCATCGAGATGCGTCAGCACCGTACGCAAGAGCCGACTAAAGCGCTTTTTTTGGTCAGTGACTACGTCGCCCTTGGCGTCGATCAGCGCGTTGAGATTGAACCTGGCATCTAAATCAACCAAGCTGCCACTCACTATGCCGCCTTCAACCGGATAAGTAAGCGGTGTTGTGGTCATTTCCGGTTTATCGTACTTGTCCTTTTGCTCAATTCGATATTGCGAAAGCAATTCTTTTGCCACCGTCTCTACACCCAGGGCGTAAAGATAGGCTTGGTCGGAATCAATCACGTTGCCAGTACGTCGAATATCCATGTTTTGACGGGAAGCAAGCGACACCACCGCAATGGTTGCGATGGCAACGACGAGTAGCGCGGTAATCAAGGCGACACCTCGCTGCCGACTGGGTCGGACCAAAATTCGCGTCTCCT
>JANOTC010000667.1:0-3521 GCA_031416175.1 Gammaproteobacteria bacterium | reverse complement strand
ATTGTATTTCACGAAGCGGTATTACGCAGCCAAGATGGCTTTGCTCTTCCGGCGACGTGACATGGAAGCAAGAATAGGCAAGCCGCCCAACATCAACAGTGCGGTGGCAGGGACAGGTACGCCATTGCCACCGCCGCCGCCACTCGGCAAGTTTCCACCCACCAATTGGAGTTTGAAATAGTCTTTCGTGTTATCCAACGTGCTGCCGAACGATGAGTTAAAGGCGCTGATCAACCAGTAGCTTGAGGAATAGGTGCTGGCTGCGTTGAAGCTCGCTGCGCTGGCGGTGCCTACGTTCGACAAGTCGGCTACTTTGGTCCAGCCGCTGGCGATAAGGCCGGTGGCGCCGCCGTAAGTCTTGCCAGCCAAGGTAGGTGCGCCTGCGCCGGTGTAAGCCAAAACAGATACGTCGGAGTCGGTCTGCGACCAGCCAAGTTTAAGCGAGTTCAGGGTGACAGCCGTGCCGCCGAAGTTCAACAGCACGGAATCCACATTGGCATCGTTGTCGATAGCGTGATGTGGGCTGGTTGTCTCAATGACAACGCCAGAAGAGTTTTTTGACGTGTTTTGGTTCTGTACGCCGATGCCATTAGGGTCAAACAAATTGGCTTCTGCGGTGGCTAGCACGGTATTGCTGGAGGCGGTATTTGACCAAGCCGTGAGAACAGCGCTGGCACCGACGCCCGAGCTGTTCTTGAAGGTCATGGAGTTGCCAAAGGTGCCGACTGAGGAGCAGTCGCCCGCTGTACAGTTGGCGCCGGTTAATGACCAGCTGACTGCGGCATTGGCAGCGCCACCCAAAGTCATTGCGCCGATGGCGAGCGCGACGCGCGATAGTTTGGTGATGTTTATATTCATGTCCGGTCCCCTCGTAATTCGAATTTCGTTAGTATCTTGCCGGGAATGCGCCGGGCAAGAAGATATTGCGTACTCATAATAGCAAAAATGGCGCCATATGTTCATACTGTTTTATAAACAGTATGTTATGAGTTTTCCATTTTCGCAATTTAGCGACAAATGTAAATTTTGTCGACATCCTAATCTCATTTTTTCAGCGATTTAAGTAGCGTGCGAGCGTCTTCCACACCTTCAAAGCTGGCATTGCCTTTTGTCGCGGCCTCCAGTTCCGCCACCGCGTCGTCATTACGGGCAAGCTTGGCCAGGGCTGCGCCGATATGATATCGGATTTCAGGGTCGTTCGATGCCCGCGAGTGGGCGTTGCGGAGGTGAGGTAGCGCTTTTTCTGCCTGCCCTTCACGTACGAGTAACCAGCCGTACGTGTCCGCTATAAGGGGGTTGTCTGGCGCCAGTCTAATTGCGCGATTCGCGATCTCTAGCGCGCGTTCGTCATGTAATTTGGCGTAAACGTTTGCTAAGTTATTGAGAACGTTGGCATCGTTTGAACGTGATTTGACGATCAATTCATAATGGCTCTTGGCCTTTGGGTAATCTTTGAGTCGCAAGTAACCTTCCGCGAGCGCCATACGAGCCTCTACGTCATTCGGGTGCTCATTTACCCAACTTGCTTGGCGCTGTACCGCCTGCTCGCCTTCACCATTAGCCCAATACGCCATGTAAAGGCGTTGGGCGGCCAACCCGCCGTTTTTGCCGCTGGCAGCCAATCGATAGCTTTCGATGGCCTTGGCGTACTGACGGTCACTCATGTAAAGATCCCCTTGCAAGCGATGGGCAACAGGATTTTTTGGGTGGCGAGCACGCAATTTTGCCAGCGCTTCAACGGCGCCGTTACGATTGCCCAGGCCATTTTCAACCTCAACGAGGCCGACATAGGCCGGTACGAAACTGGGGTCGCTTTCGATGGCTTTGCGCAGCGACCAGTTGGCGCCGATGGTGTCGTCTGCAGTCAGTTGGGCACGGGCTATTTCAAACAGTAATTTCGTTTGCGACCCCGCCTGCGTAGATAATCGCGTGAGAATGGCGCGTGCTTCATTCTTGTGGTCGACGGCCACATAGGCCCGGCTAAGTGTCATGGCGACTTGCGGGTTGTCGGGCGCAGCCGTTTCCGCTTGCTTAGCCACCTTGAGGGCGTCTTGCGGTTTTCCGAGGGCTAAATAGGCGTCGACCAGGGCGAGCAACGCGGCAACAAATCGGTTGTCCAGCGCTCGCACTTTTTCAAACCACGCAACCGCATCACTCATATTGTTTTGGCTTAGCGCTATGTGGCCTAGCTCGGACAATGCGTAAACATTTTTCGGATCCTCTTTTAGCACGCCTTCCATGCGCTTAGTCGCGGCGGACGAATTTCCTTCCGTATTATCTAGCTTGGCCAAATTGATCTTGGCCGTGACGAATGTCGGATTTTTTGACAGTATTTGCTCATAGGTCGCGCGCGCTGCTTTGCGGTTGCCCGCCGAGAAATAGGCCGCAGCCAATAAGGTGTGGACGGTGAGATTGTCGGGTTCGCTTTTATGAAGCTTTTCCGTGACTTTCACCGCCGCGTCGTAATTGCCCTGCTTCATCTGCAGCATGGCGAGCAAAACGCCTGCGCGTTCGGCGTTGCCTTTGCGTTCGAAAATACCGGCAAGATCAGCCACTGCGTCATCTTCGCGTCCGGCGCCGAGCGTGTTAAGTGCGCGTTGTACGGTAACTTCGGAGGCGCCTTGACTTAAGCTGGCCGCTCGGTCGAAGTATTCCGATGCTTGAATGTGCATGCGCGCTTTCATATGGGCTGTGCCCAATAAAGTGAGTAGACGATAGTCGTTCGGTGACGCCTTAAGCACAGGGTCGAGGATTCTAATGGCTTCTTTGGCATCGCCTTTGTCGACCAACAAAGAGCCGAGTAGCCTACGCGCCCCCACCTGGCTCGGACTCATGGCGACGTATTTGCTGAGATAACTCAATGCTTTTTCGCGGTTTCCCCCGCTGTAATTAATGAGGCCCGCGAGCAGCAGTGTGGGCGCGTGTTTTTCGATGACTTCCGGGCGCATTTTTTCGACAGCGCTGAGGGCTTCTGATAGTGTTTTACGTGACTCGGCGTCCTTCCCCGCGTGCGCCTCGACTACCGCTTGTAAATAAATCGCGCGCGGATCAAATGGAGTCTCTTTTCGTAAGAACGCGACATCTTCCGCCGCCGCCGTATAGTTGCCCAAGTCCATTAGGACGCCCGCGCGCGCCACTCGCGCCGCTAAATGGCGCGGCTCGATCTCAATTGCTCGGTTATAGCCCGAGATGGCTTCTTTTAGTTTGCCTGTGGCATGCTCGATTGAGGCTCTTATGTGCCAGGATTCGGCATTATTGGGGGCGACGTCGGTCGCTTTTACAGCTTCTCTTGTCGCGTTAGGGACGTCTCCTCGCTGCAACAGCAAGGTTGCGCGACCGACAATCGCAAGGACATTCGACGGGTCCGCTGTGGTGGCCGCGTCAAATGCTTCAAGGGCGCGATCCTCTTGTCGTTTTTGTAAATAGGCATGACCGCGCAATACATGAATTTCCGATGTTTTTTGCGCGTTGAAACCGCGTGGTTGAATGTTTTGCAAAACAAGGTCGTACTTGTCCTGCGC
>JANOTC010000666.1:0-2647 GCA_031416175.1 Gammaproteobacteria bacterium | reverse complement strand
CGCGAGGCGTTAGCCCATCAGTTACAACGGTTTCAAGGCGCGCCCCTGATCGCACAACATCCGGCAGTTGGCGTGTTAGTTATTTTCACGCTGCTGGCGACGGCGGCGTTAATCGCACTCGGCGTATTCGGCGAATACACGCGCAAAGAGCATGTGTCCGGTTACTTAGCGCCTACGCGTGGACTTATCAAGATAGTCGCGCCTCAAAATGGAACGGTGCAGGAAAAGCGCGTGGTGGAAGGTCAGCGGGTGAAAAAGGGCGACATTTTGCTGGTATTGTCGAGTGAGCGAGCAACGATTCAAACGTCCGAAACAACGGCGGTCATTTTGACTAACTTGTCGCAACGGCGGGAGAGTTTACGTGGCGAGCAGGGTAAGCAAGAGGCTATTGATCTACTAACTGAGTACAGCACAGTGGAACGTATTCGTGGCGTCGAGAAAGAATTGGTGGAGGCGGAACAACAGTTACTGTTGCAAAAGAGTCGCGTGCAAAGTGCGGAACGCAGCGTGGTGCGCGAAGAACAGTTGGTAGCCGAACACTTTACGTCTCAGTCAGCGCTTGAAAAAAAACAGGAAGAACTCATTGATCAGCGCAATCAACTGACGCAAGTTCAACGTGCGCTGACGAGTTTAGAGCGGGAATTGAGCACAGCGCGATTGGATTTGAGGGCAGCGGGGCTGAAAAAAACGAATAATTCAGCAGTTATCGAACGCCAAATGGCAGAAATTGATCAACAGCTCACGGAGTTGGATTCGCGACGTTCTGTTGTACTCAGTGCGCCCGCGGATGGTACTGTAACAACGATTATGGTGGACGTCGGTTATGCGGCGAGTGCCAACGTCGCGCTGCTTTCGATCCTGCCCGAAGGCGCGGAATTAGAGGCGCAATTACTTGTGCCAACGCGCGCGGCAGGTTTTATCAAAAATGCGCAATCGGTGGCGTTACGCTATCAGGCGTTTCCGTACCAGCGTTTTGGTCACCATGTGGGTGAGGTAGTGAGCGTGGGTCGCTCGGTTATTCAGCCGCAAGAAACTAACTTGCCAATCCCAATCGGGGAACCAGTTTATCGTGTAACGGTAAAACTGCCGTTGCAACACGTAGCCGCCTACGGGCAAGGGATGCCGCTGCAAGCCGGAATGTTAGTAGACGCTGATATTCGCGTTGACCGGCGTCGCTTAATCGAATGGATATTTGACCCGCTCCTCTCGGTGACGGGTCGGGTTTAACGGGAAGAACGCCGTGTTAAATTTCGCTTTCTCCAATCGAATGCCGGTCATTTTGCAAACAGAAGCGGCGGAATGTGGTTTGGCTTGCATCGCCATGGTAGCCAATTTCTATGGGCATCGCGTTGACCTGGCTACACTACGCGCGCGGCACAGTGTTTCATTACGCGGTTCGACCTTACAAGACTTGATGCGGCTTGCAACGGGTTTGAAGTTAGTTTCCAGACCGCTTAGACTGGAGTTGGAGAGTATTTCTGAGCTACGCCTACCGTGCGTTTTGCATTGGGACTTCAATCATTTCGTTGTGTTGATTCAGGTGCGCAATGGCAAAGCCGTCGTGAACGATCCGAATAGTGGTCGGCGTACGCTGGGGCTTGAGGAGTTGTCCAAACACTTTACCGGTGTGGCTCTGGAAATTACACCGAGCGGCGATTTTGTGCGTCGCCACGAGGCTGCGTCGCTTGGTTTGTCCGGGTTGATTGGAAGCGTGTCCGGCTTGGGAAGGTCAGCGGCGTATGTCTTGGTGCTGGCATTGGCGTTGCAATTCTTCGCCATTGTGGCGCCTTTTTACATGCAATGGATTGTTGACCAGGCGCTGGTCGCGCAGGATCATGATTTAGTGACTGTGCTTGCCGCTGGCTTTCTATTGTTGGCTATTGTTCAAGCCGGCGTGAGCGTATTGCGTGCGTGGGTGCTGATGGTGTTAGGTACGACACTGAATCTTCAACTCGCGTCAAATTTATTTCGCCGCCTCATACGCCTACCGATGAGTTGGTTCGACAAGCGGCACATGGGTGATGTGGTGTCACGCTTTGAGTCCCTGAGCGTGATTCAACGCACCTTGACCACGGGCTTTTTGGAAGCGTTGATTGATGGCGTAATGGTGCTCTTAACGCTTGTTATGATGTTATTTTATAGCGTTAAACTCGCTGCCGTTGCCATGCTTGCGGCGGCCATTTACGCGGTACTTCGGTTTGCGCTTTACCGGCCCTGGCGCTTAGCAACCGAGGAACACATTGTGCGGGGTGCTAAACAACAATCGCATTTCATGGAGACCGTGCGGGGTATGCAGAGCATTAAATTGTTTAGCCATGAAACGCAACGAACAGCGGCATGGCAGAACCTTACCGTAGACCAATTTAACGCAGGAATTCGGACGCAGCGCCTCGGAATACTCTATCAAGGTCTAAATGGCTTGCTTTTTGGTGTTGAGAATGTGGTTACGATTTGGCTGGGAGCCATGTTGATTTTGCAACCCTCTGCAGGCGCAGGTTTTTCGATTGGGATGTTATTCGCCTTTATTGCGTACAAAACGCAATTTGTGCAACGCATGAGCGCGTTGGTGGAAAAAGGTTTGGAATTGAAAATGCTGGGGCTGCACACGCAACGTGTTAGTGATATTGCCTTAGCCACGCCGGAGCCT
>JANOTC010000665.1:0-2723 GCA_031416175.1 Gammaproteobacteria bacterium | reverse complement strand
CAAAGCCTTGAGATCAGGGCGCCACCCAGAACTCGACCGCCCGCTTGATCACGGCGCGGAAATCGAACTGCATATCGCGGCACTCATCCCAGACAGTTATTTGCCGGATGTCCATACACGCCTCACCCTGTACAAACGCATCGCCAGTGCCGCCGACGAGGGTGAATTGCGTGATTTACAAGTCGAGATGATAGATCGATTTAGTTTATTGCCCGACCCGATCAAGAATTTGTTTGAAGTCACCCGACTCAAGCTCATAGCCAATCCGCTCGGCGTACGCAAAATCGAAATGTCCGCCAAGGGTGGTCGATTACTCTTTAATGCACAACCGGCCGTTGATCCGAGTAAAATCATTAAATTGATCCAGTCACAACCCAAAGTCTACAAGCTCGATGGCCCGGACAAATTGCGCTACAGCGGGGAATTACCCAACGCAGAAACGCGGATCAAAGCCGTTGACGCAATCCTCTCCGCGCTAAGCCCGCCTTTGCGCGGGAAGACATAAGTTGTGTCGTCGATTATTCTTCGTCGACGATACCTTTTATACGTCCTGCGCGCTCAAGCTCATCTTGAAAGCCGAATTGAGCGAGATCGTGCATACGTTGCGGATACAAAATTCCGTCCAGGTGATCACACTCGTGCTGAACCACACGCGCGTGAAAGTCTTTCACCACGCGATCAATTCGATTGCCGTCTGAATCAAACCCGGTGTAGCGAATATGCGTAAAGCGTCGCACTTTTCCGCGCAAGCCTGGAACGCTCAAACAGCCTTCCCAACCTTCATCAATCGCATCATTTAAAACCTCGATGACCGGGTTTACCAAGACCGTCAGGGGAACCGGCTCGGCATCAGGATAACGTGGATTGTGTTCAATGCCGAAAATGACCACGCGCACAGAATGACCAATTTGCGGTGCGGCCAATCCGGCCCCGTTTTTGGCGGCCATGGTATCCAACATGTCCGCGATGAGTTCTTTGAGTGCGGCTGTCCCGAAAGCCAAAACGGGATCTGCCACACGCAAGAGTAACGGGTGCCCCAATCGTAATACTTCTTTAACTGCCATGACTTCCTCTACAGTCCCATACCAATTACTGCCGCCCTGCCTTACAATATCGCGTGCTCTAACTAACAATTTGCTAGAGGACGAAGTGCGGACGCCCATGGGCGCCGAAAACACATTATGCGTCAATTTCAGAAAATTTGGCTTGCCCTCGCCTGCATCGCGCCCGCCGCGCCCAGTGTCGCCGCCGATTCTGCCGAGCTATTTCAAATCGAACTGGTCGTCTTTGCGCGCACAGATGAGTCTATTGCCAGCCAAGAACGTTGGCCACTCGACCCTGGCGTGCCCAATTGGGCTAATAGTGCCGAACTGTTCGGGCCGGTCGATACGGACGCAAGCGGTACCGTTTCCGAGGGACAACGCATAGCCCGCTTACCTGCCAGCGCATTTGCATTGACCGACGCCGTGATTCGCTTGCGCCAGTCACGCGAATATCGCGTGCTTGTCCATACCGCATGGCGCCAATCGATTCCGCCCCAAAGTTCAGGCACGCCCGTGTTCATCGACGACAGTGCTGGTCCGCAAAGTTTGCCGCGGATAACCAAAGAAATCCAAATTGTCGGCGTGCCGCAAGTCAGTGTCGTTAAGTCGGGACAGACTTTGGAACCTGAAGCTTCCACACCCCAATCCACTGAACCACGCCAATCCACTGAACCACGCCAATTCGCAGAAGGGCCACCCAACCTAACACTATTCGGCACGCTAGCAATACGACAAACGCGCTTTCTCCACGCCGTATTTGACTTGCTCTACCGAGCGCCGCAAATTGCTAAAAACGAAGCGAAAGCGGAAACCAACCCCATCGCGCCTAAAACGCTCACACTAAACGAAGCGCGCGCCGAAGGAAGCTCGCCCATTCGTGCGTTCCGATTAACAGAAACGCGGCGACTTCGAAGCGGAGAAATCCACTATTTGGACCATCCGATGTTCGGCGCCCTACTCCGCGTCACACCTGTCGTGGTGAGTGATCCCAACGCTCCCGATGCGACTACGAAAAAGCCCGCCAAACCGGCAATCAACGTCAAGAAACCCTAATCAATTATTCGGTAAAGGCAAAGGCAATTCCAAGGCCAATTCGACCATGTCTGTTGGCAATGCCTTAGTCGGTTTAACACCCAGCTCTTTCAGTGTTTCCGCCCGCTGAATGAGATTGCCACTCCCGCTGACTAACTTGTTATGCGCGCCATCATAGGCTTTTTGCGCCTGCGCCAAACGGCTTCCCACCGACTGCAAGTCTTCAATAAACCCCACCAACTTATCGTAGAGTTCTCCACCCCGCTTGGCTATTTCCTGCGCATTACGTGTTTGCTGCTCTTGCCGCCACAAATGCGCCACCGTCCGCACTACAAACAAAAGCGTGCTCGGACTCACCAACAATACGTTTTTCTTCCATGCTTCTTGCCAAAGTTCCGAATCCTGCGCCACCGCCAACATGAACGCCGGTTCCACAGGCACGAACATCACAACAAAATCCAAAGATTTCAGCCCATACAATAGCTGATAGTTCTTTTCCGACAGACCTCTGATATGGGAGCGAACAGAATCCACATGTCCTTTCAACGCCAGCTCTCGCGCCACATCGTCCGTTTCGGCATTTACGTGTGCTTCATAGGCGGTAAGCGACACTTTTGCGTCTACCACCAGATGTTTATTATCTGGCAA
>JANOTC010000664.1:0-3340 GCA_031416175.1 Gammaproteobacteria bacterium | reverse complement strand
CCAGACTACTACTCACCCGATTTGAAGCATCGTCTTGTTAAATTAGACGCACTGAACGGTGCAAAACGCACCTTGCTACGTGGTTCGTCCTATATTGGCCTCATGGAAGGTGGGCAGGTTGTCGGCTTGGAAGGTGGAGCGTTGTCTAATCTAGGTGAACGCAACGACATAAAAGAAATTGCGTGTACACGCGCCGGATGCGTCTTCATGGACAGTAACGCGGTCGCGCATTTCTACGGATACGAAATAAAAATGGAGACTCGGTTAAGCCTGACTAACGAGGAAAGAGGCGTTTTGCTTCCACGTACCCTCGCTGGAATAACAAACGCGCGCCAAGTTTCTGCTGCAAGTGACCATTTTTCCATTCTCTATAAAGATGGTACGGTGGCGGAGGTTAACCTTGGCGATCCCTATCAGATCAACACTAACAACGAAATGGTTCTGCGCGCGCCGAGGAAAATTATTGGCCTGGAATCAATCAACTCTATCGCGACGGCGGATGACGTCGGAATTGCACTACGCGACGATGGGACGGTTTGGAAATGGCTACATACACCTAAGGATTCGCAGGCGGTGCCTTCCGCCGCCACGCTAGTCGGTGGCATGCCCAAGATTACGGCCATTGCGGTACCGCAGTCATTTGAAAATGACTTCAAGGCAACCGATGCACATGTTTTAGCGTTAGACGAATCAGGCCACGTGTGGGCATTTGGCCGAAACTTTTTTGGACAGTTAGGTGACGGCACGCTTGACGATCGAGATGTTCCTGTGCAAGTCGTGGGCATAAGTGATGTTGTAGCGATTGCGACAATAGGATCGTGTTCGTTGGCGATTACGCAAAACGGCGATGTCTGGCGTTGGGGTAGAGCAACATGGTACAGCGGAAGATTTTGCGGTGACGCCCCCTCTACCGTGCCTGTTCCTGTTGTTGGATTGTCGAACGTGGCAGGAATTATGGGGTGGAAGTACAACTTCCAGCTATTGTTTGTCAATCAATCCGGGCAAGTTATGGGTTGGAATGGAACTGAGATTTCGGCACCTGTACTGGCCGTACGTGTAGCTACGGGGGAAAATAAGCTTTTCTATGCAAACCGACTTTTTTCGGTAGCGCTAGATGCTGATGGCACTTTGTGGACTTGGGGATACTCTTTCATTTCCGGTCACGGATTGGACGTGGATCGAGAGCCGGCGCCATTACTGCCATCACTCGGAATGGTAGCCAATGTGTCTGCTACGTATAACTATGTTGTGGTCACCAACACGAACGGAAAGATTTGGGCCTGGGGTGGAAAGTGGGCATTTGATACACCTGCGCCGACGCCACCGCCTGAAACGCTTGCGAGTCTTTTTTCTCAAGAGGCGATGCAAATGCGCGTAGGAGGAAGTGGCGAATGAACATGCGTTTTCAATGGTGTTGCTATAGAGTCGCGATTTTTATCATAGCCGCGTATGTGATCACAGCCTGTGACGGATCTAAGTCAGGGCCAAATGGCAGTTCCGCCGAAAGCGTCGTTCTCACTGCACCTGTTGTACGGATAGAGGCAGGCTCCGCCCGCATCTTCTGGGATGGCGGTGCAGGGGGTATGCAGGATGTGGTCGCGAGTGATCGAGCATCAATCCTTCGTAACGATGGAACCCTGTGGTTCGGCGGCAAGCAAGTGCGCACTGATAATTCAGTCATTGCTGTGTCGGAACGCTATGCCGTAACGCGCGATGGCAGCTTATGGACCATTGAGTTCCGTGCGACTGACCCCGTTCTGGAGAAAATAGCAGAGGTTAGCGGCGTCAAATCCGTACTCGCTAGGCGATACTCTACGGGACAAATTGGCCACTATGAGGAGCCATTAATGGTCCTGATGGAGAATGGCGTACTCATGTTCCGTAATAACCCTGATGAACCGCTACACGCGGCTGGCCTTGACGACGTACAGTCGACGGATATTTCACTCGACTATCAAACTTTTTACGCGTTACGTAAAGACGGCACCGTGTGGGGTTGGGGTGACGGGAGCCGCAGTCAGTTAGGCGACCCTAACCATGCCAAGGTGACAGTGCCGGTCGCAATCGCAGGCTTATCGAACATCAAGGCAATTGCAGCGGGTAATCGTTATTTATTGGCATTGCAGAATTCTGGACAGGTATTCTCGTTAGGTGCGAACGCCTTGGGTCAACTCGGTAACGGCAATCAGGTGGACACGGCAATCCCCACCGCTGTTACCGGATTAACTAACATTGTCGTAATCGGAGCAGGAACAGACAGCTTGTCGTTAGCGGTTGATGTAAACAACGACGTTTATTTTTGGGGCAACCAAAGCTTGCAACGCGCGGACTACCAATGGGGAGCTGATATTTTACGTGTTGTTTCGCTAACTGATATCATGTCCGTTGCGACAAAGACAAGCCATGCGCTCGCGCTGAAGAATGACGGAACTGTGTGGGCATGGGGAAGAAATGAATTTGGGCAGCTTGGGTTTCAAGCGGATCCTTTCTGGCTAACGCCGAGAAAGGTTAAGTCGTTAGAAAGCGTGAAGCAAATTGCGGCGGGGCACAATTTTAGCGCGGCGTTAAAACTCGATGGCACCGTCTGGGTGTGGGGGTACACCTACCGCGACCCGGCGTCGCTAAATGCACGGGGCAATCGACATGAACCAATCCGACTTGAAACGCTAACAAATATCGTGGCGATAGATGCGGGTCATAATGTGATTTTGGCCTTGGACAGTAACGGGCAAGTTTGGAAATGGGGAAATGATGCGTCCAACGCCAGATGGCACTTGCCAATTGACGACTTACCTACGCTGTCGGGCCCGCCGACCTTAGTGACTGGGCTAGACAACGTTGCTGATGTCTACGCAGGCTCGGGCATGTCGGTGGTCAAAAAAATAGATGGTAGCTTTTGGTCTTGGCAGACTAACGCGCCGGTTCCTGATTTTTTACGCGAGGATACTGTCGACGGTGCTCTTGAAATATCAGTAACCGACGAAAATTATAGGAAAGCCGATAGCGTTTCTAGTAATACCAAATTCTGGCAAATCCCCGAGAATATGAATCAAAACAACGACGTTCAATTGAGTTCATTGAGTGTTGGTTTAGACTGGGGTGCTGGGATCAAAAATGACGGTACGGTTTGGTTTTGGCCTAGAACATACTTCCCTTATTTTCAGGGTCAGGGCATTAAGCGTTACAGTCAAGGTTGGCCGGAGGATGTGACTCGAGATGTTGGAAAAAATATCCTAACAAGCATCGTGGTCGGAGACTCGGTGGTTGGCCTTGACGCAAAAGGGAATGTTTGGTCAATGCGCGGTTGGAGCTCGCTAGCCAGCTCGGACGCGCAACAGCG
>JANOTC010000663.1:0-4775 GCA_031416175.1 Gammaproteobacteria bacterium | reverse complement strand
CCTTCCGCTCACTGCTTGGTATCGCTGGCGGCGTCACCGCGCCGACCTATGCCGAGCTCTATGCCAAGAAATCACGCCTCACTATATCTAGCGGTTGTGTGTGACAACCGGATAAGCACGGAACCAACCTTGCGGGAATTCTTTACGCGCTCCGGAGCGTTAGCGCGTGGGACAGGCTTTCTTGCCCGATTCCTTGTGGCCTGGCCAGAGTCAACGCAAGGGTTCCGTCCTTTCACCGAAGCCCCCGACAGCTGGCCGAACCTGGCGACGTTCAACAAGCGTATTGCTGCGATTCTGGACCAACCTCTACCCATTGACGGCGACGGCGCACTAACACCGTCCATGCTGCCGCTCACAGCGGATGCAAAGGAGGCATGGATAGAGCATCACGACGGCATCGAGCGAGAGCTTGCCAGCGGCGGCGAACTCTACAACGTGCGCGACGTGGCGAGCAAATCGGCCGATAACGCGGTACGGCTTGCGGTATTGCTCCAAATATTCGAGCACGGCGGAAGCAAAGCAATCGGCTTGGACAGTTTTGAAGGCGCAAGCCGGATTGCAGCTTGGCACCTGACCGAGTCGCGGCGCTTCTTTGGCGAACTTGCGTTGCCACCTGCTATGGAGAACGCAACCCGGCTGGATGGCTGGCTAGTGGATTATTGCCGACGCGAGAACAAGCAAATGGCTTGGAAGAATTATACCCGCCAGCATGGACCACTTCGAGATGGCGCGGCGTTGGATGCCGCAATCATAGTGCTGATCGAGCTTGATCGAGTCCGACTTGGCAACGATGGCAAACGAGTTATTATCGAGGTGAATCCGGCATTGTTGGAGGTGGTGAAATGACGCTCTCCAGCATGATTAGGAAAAGGCGGCCTGTAGCTGTTGCTACTGCTATTCCCGCTATTCCTGCTACTCAACAGGTAGAAGTGGTGGGAACTGTAGCAAGAATAGCAACAATAGCTGTAGCAAACCACTTGGGCGGCCAAACCGAGAAAGCGGCAAATGTCCATCTGCTGACCACGTCGCGGTGTTGGCGCATTTATTACCGCGACGGCGATCCGGTGGAAATGGCCTGTTTTCGCGATGTAACGCGCGCCGAAATTCTAGAAACGTACTCGGACGCCGTTCGTGCCGAACCCTTCGAGCCAATTCGGCAGCAACCAACTACGGCAATGACTGCCAACGAAGAAATTACACTCGTGTTGGAAAAGTATAATTTAGACTAGAAATCAATGCCGAGTTTATTTACTCAAAAAATGGCGATATTCAAGATGTTGAGGTCACACTGGATGGAGTAAAGAAAACCTAGGTTTTCTTTACTGGCGATAATCTCAATTAATGTAAGCAGACAACAGATGTTTGCAAGCAACAACACCTAATCTTCCCAAAAACCCCTAGTCAAGAACGAGTTCATACCGCGTGCTCCGTCCCGCTCCAATACGGCGCAGAACGCCGAGTTCTTCCAAGTTCTGCAAATCGCGCGTTGCTGTCGCTTTGGATACCCCTGTGATCCCGATATACTTCTTGGCATTCATGCCCCCAACAAATCCCAGCGACCCTTCTTCCAGTATTCGACGAATCACCTTTAGTTGACGCTCCACCAATTGCGTCGAATATGTGTCAAAAAATTTCGTCTTCTTCAGCACAAAGTCAATTTGCTTTTCCGAGTCTGTTTGGGCTTCAAGCGCTGTGTCGACAAAGTAGGTGATCCAATCGCTAATTTCATTTGAACGTTGCGCGTGCTTCAGTGCGTCGTAATATTTCTTTTTATTCGCTTCGACCGTTTTGGAAAGGCTTAGCAATGCCGGGTAACCCAAGCCCTGGGACAACGCTTTTTCGGATAGTGCGCGACCCATTCGGCCATTACCATCTTCGAACGGATGAATGCTCTCAAAATACACGTGCACAATGGCAGAACGCACGGCGGCCAGTGTGATTTCTTGTGCGGCGCCCGGCGCGGTACGGTTGAACCAGTCGATAAAAGCCGCCATTTCGTCGGGCACGTGTTTGGAGGGTGGTGCTTCAAAATGTATTTTAATTTTTCCGATGGGTCCTGACACGACTTGCATGGGCTCTGCATGATTGCGCCATGCGCCCACGCGCATTCGATCACTACGCGAACCCATCAACATTTGGTGCCAAGAAAAAAGCATTTCTTCGGATAATGGCTCGGCGAAAGAGCGCCGCACAGTCATCATTAAAGTTGCTGCGCCGGTCGCCCTTGCGTCGTGAACGGTTTGTTGCGGAATATTCAATGCCAATTGATTGCGGATGGACGACATCACGTCGTCTCGGCTAAGGATTTCGCCCTCGATCTGAAACGACTTGACAGCCTCCGACACCATTAAATCCAGAACAGTTTCCGTTTTGGCCAACTCTGGAAGTGCCTTAAGGATGCCGCTGACATGCCCCATTTTCTCGCTTAGCGCGAACAGCGAGGTTTGCAACCGGGCAAGGTCGTAGCGGAATTGTGGCCAGTCAAGCTGTTGCCAATTGTATTTCATGAGCCGATTATAGCGGCTAATCGGCTCATTGTGTGGGTGATTTTGAGCCGATTAGAGTGGGAAATCGGCTCAGGCTTGGAAGGAGAGGCCTAATGGTGCGCGTACCAACATAAAATGAAGGCGCGCTGAGGGAGAAGCGCAAGCATCTTCTTTTTGTGTTGCATTGTAAATCAAATGTGCTACGCTTATCGTGCGGTCGTAAAGTTAACTTGAATTGCGTGACGACTCGTTGAGCGAACAATATTGGGGAGTAAGGACAATGATTAACGTTTTCTATGTCGTCGCGTTAATTTCCGTTTCGCTTGTCGCCGGATGTAAGCTGAGCGGAAGTGAGGCGAAATCATTGGGGAAATGGAAGGATTAACAATAAAACAACTTCGATTTTCCGAAGACGGAAATAGATCGTATTTTGAACTTTGGAATGGCCCTTTTGGACCCCTCGAATATTCCCTGGCGAAATACCAGCCGAGAGAAACGCATGCTAGCCTGCAAGGTGTAACCGACGCTATTGTTGGTGATTGGGTAGGCTCGGCGTCGAGTCCGTGGGATCAGCCGCGCGAGGTATCGTTCAGTTTTCACAGCGATGGGACGTATTCTGCGAGCAGCCTTGTTTCGGACTATAGGGCACTTGGGTATGGCTCTGATGATGACTCTCCCTATAAAGCGTATTCCATCAACAATGTGTTAGATAATGGACAGTCAGAAGGTGAAATAACTGTTTGGTTTGAAGGTAGTAATACTAATGTCGGAGCGCTGAGAAAATTAGAAGTATCTAAAGATGGGAAATTTTTGAAATTTGAGTTTTGGCATCGGAATGAATTTGGTCCGATCAAATATGTGCTGATGAAGAATTAGCGCAGATACTCTGATAAATGCCGGGATAAGAAGCAGCGGAATAACCCGCTTCGTCATCCGCAGGTGTTCTCCTTGGGTTAGATAAGTGATGACGGGCAAGCGATACCGCTTGTCCAAGGATGGCGTCTGGATTGAACGTTGCTAATAATCCAAAAGACTTAGCCTAACTAATCCAAAAGGTGTGTTTCCTTGCCGAAATCAAACAAGTAAAATACGCCCGTAGGTGAACATTACTGGCTCGAAAGAAGGATTTTTCATGGCGCGCATTTTGTGGACGAACGTCGCAAAGTTTTCTTTCATTTCAACAGCCGTTGGACTAAGCGGTTGTGCCTATTTGACTCAAGGGCCATTGCCGGATCGTGATCGGGGTGCGATGTCGACGCCAGTGGATTATTTCGGTGACAAGACGACCGAAATTGTGTACCCAGATCAAAACTGGGACGCGGCGGATAGTCTCTGGTACTACAACACCACGCAAGGTTCCAATCTCCTTCCCTACGATATTTTTCTAAATCTTGAGCAAGCGGATAATACCAAGCCGTTTCGCGACAACGATAACATGCAGAAATATCGTTACCTGATTCAGAAGCCCACTTTGGATAATGAAGACGGACTGCCAGTGGGTTGGGTGAAAGATTCCTATGAAGGCAAAGACTATGTGGGTTTAACTTGTGCAGCGTGTCACACCACTCAGGTAAATTTTCAAGGCAAAGGCATTCGCATTGATGGCGGCCCCGCGATGGCCGACATGGAAACACTGTTAGTCGATTTGAACCGCTCTTTAGAGATGAGCCTCGTCGGAGAAAAGTTTCAACGCCTGGCGAAAAACGTATTGGCGAAGGACGCCGAGGATTCGACGAAATTAACTAAATTTAAGGAAGATCTTGCTAAAATTCACGAGACTTTAACCTATTACGTGACAGTGAATACGCCCGTGCACCCGAAAGATAATGATAAAATCGTGCACTATGGATATGGCCGATTGGACGCGTTTGGTCGTATCTATAATCGGGTGCTGACGCATGTATCGATGGATAAAACGCCGAGAACAAATCCAGCCAATGCGCCGGTTAGCTATCCATTTTTATGGGATACGCCGCACCATGACTTTATTCAGTGGAACGGCGTCGGAGACAATGGATCGGCGCTTGGAGTGGGGCCGCTGGGACGTAATACGGGTGAAGTAATTGGTGTTTTCGCGACGTTAAAGGTTAGTGAGGAAAAAGGTAAGCCTGGGAAATTTATTTATGAGTCCTCAGCGGAGTCGCGTAATCAAGTTCGCATAGAAGATCAGCTTTCGAAGCTGTGGTCCCCGTCCTGGCAAGAATTGGCAAAGCGAGGCGCTCTCCCTAATATTGATCAAATGTTAGCTCAGAAGGGTGAAGGGGTTTTCAAAGAGTACCAGTGCGCCGC
>JANOTC010000662.1:0-1610 GCA_031416175.1 Gammaproteobacteria bacterium | reverse complement strand
AGATGCTCGGTGACTTTACCGCCGAAGACCCGGCGGCGGATGATCCCGTCGCCTTCGTGCAGGAACAGCGTCTTGATCGAAACGTCGTAGCGTTGAGCCATGGGTGTCCTGTTCCAGTATCGGGCAAATCGGAACGGAGTCGACGCTGACCGCCGGGGAACACGCCAACGCTGTCTCTATTACCAGATCGCGTTTGGATACTCCGCTTGGATGCGCCGATCCGATGTGATCAGGGGTGCCTCATTATTGGCGATGGCGTTCGCCACAATCACGCGATCGCCTGGTTCACGCGTCCATTTCACGCGCAAGGCGCTGCTCATGACGACCGCCATGGGGAGTTGGCAGACGGAGACGGCCAACTGCTGGTTGAGGTCCGAAAGGATCTGCGAAGCCGAATATTGGATCGCGCCTTTCTCATAAAGCATTTCGAGTTCGAGCATCACCATGGCGGAAACGAGCAGGTCAGTCCTCTCGATCTGTTCTATCGCTCGTTGAGTCATTCGGGCCGCGTGGCCGGCATGAAGAAAAATGGCGATGTTGGTATCCAGGTAGGAACTCACGGTTTGGGCGCCCATTTTTGCTCCCATCCGTTCCGCATTTGGGCATCCAACTCGTTTTGCGCTTGATCGAGATCCGCGAGCGTCCCGGAGATTGTGTCTCGCGGGATGAGGCGCGCCATCTTGCTTGGTTTGTCTCCGGGCACCAGGCGGACCAGACGGCCTTTGTGCGCCACTTCGACGAATTCGCCTTGTAAAGCCCGCTCGACAATCTGGAATAGATTCTTGCGAAACTCCGTGCTCGTGACCTTCATGGCCAAAGCGTACCATGAAAACGTACGCAGTGTACGTCTTTATGGTACAGCCGAGTTATCAACTGCAAAAGGGGGTACTCAGACGTGCTGGTCGATGTAAATCTGGTTTCCGTCGGGGTCCACCACGACAAAACTGGCGGGGCCCGTCGTGCTCGCGTTGGCCTCGGTCGCGATCTTGACGCCCTGGGCCTTCAACTGATGCTGTAGTTCGCGCACGTCCGTGAAAGCGGCGAGCTTTTGGGCGTTGCTGTCCCAGCCAGGGTTGAAGGTAAGGATATTCTTGTCGAACATGCCTTGAAATAGGCCGATGACGGCATCGCCATTCTTCATGATCAAGTAGTTCTTGGCATCGCCGGCGAAGCCCTCGAAACCGAACTTCTCGTAAAAGTCTTTGGAAGCTTTGAGGTCCTTGACCGCCAGGCTGATTGAAAACGCACCGAGCTGCATGGATGCACCTCCTTTAGGTTGATTGGTCTTTGCCGATTGACTCAACGCCGGCACCGCAGCGGTAGCCAGCGTCAGAGCCGCCCGACGGGTAGGCGAGTTTCGAGGTCGAGTGTCTTCCATTCTATTTCCAATCCGTACAGTCTAACAGCATCCGTGCAAAATTGTCTACGACCCCAGGCAGCCGAAAATGGGGGAGGGGGGATAGGCCATTGGTGGGTATTTTACCGGAGCCTGCTCGCATATGTCACAGTTAGATCTTGCCTGAACTTGTTTGGTGGAAGTGGGTCATCGGCGTATTCTGCGCCTTCAACATCGGTTTGGCTAAGACCGGGATGCCGGGGCTGGGCATTAT
>JANOTC010000661.1:0-3555 GCA_031416175.1 Gammaproteobacteria bacterium | reverse complement strand
CCGCGACTACCACAAACTCATGCGTGCACGATTAGCGGAACTCGCCGACAAAATTCAAACAGAAATCGGCCCTTTCGGCTATCGCGCCTTTGTCGACAGCGCCCCGGTGATGGAAAAAGCGCTGGCAGAAAAGTCTGGACTCGGCTGGATCGGCAAGCATACTAATCTGCTTTCGCGCAATGCCGGATCATGGTTTTTCCTCGGCGAGTTATACGTCGATATTCCATTGCCTGTCGACGAGCCGACCAGCCCGCATTGCGGTTCCTGCCAAGCATGTATCGACATTTGTCCGACGCAAGCCATTGTCGGCCCTTACCAAGTTGATGCGCGACGTTGCATTTCCTACCTCACGATTGAACTCAAAGGCGCGATTCCGCTTGAGTTTCGACCGCTCATCGGTAATCGGATATATGGCTGCGATGATTGCCAATTAGTGTGTCCCTGGAATCGCTTTGCGCAAGGGACACGCGAGCCGGATTTCGCGATTCGGCATCAACTCGATCAGCCCACGCTCTTGGATCTTTTCGCTTGGGACGAAACAACCTTTCTCAAACGCACAGAAGGGTCGCCCATTCGGCGTATAGGCCACGAACGCTGGCTACGCAATATCGCAGTGGCCCTGGGCAATGTCCCCCCTGATGCGTCCGTGTTGGCCGCCCTCAAGGCCCAATCAAATAACCCGTCGGAAATCGTACGCGAGCATGTAGCATGGGCAATTGATCGTCAATTGGCCGCACCGCCCCTCTAAAACACCTCGTACGTGCAAGAAATCGCGTAATTCTTTCGGCAACACTTGCCGTCGACGCCTATTCTAAAACACACTATGGAACATTTCTGTCCAATTCAAAATGGGAACTCAATGTCCAATTTGCGCGCGCTGACCGTCAATGCCTTGTATCACCGTTGTGACGCCAGCCAATTCGACTTCTCGACCACGGCTGAGCTGGAAGATATTGCACTCGCGCTCGGCCAACAACGTGCGCTGCGCGCTGCCGATTTCGGCTTGGGCATCAAGAAAGAGGGTTTTAATCTTTTTGTCGTTGGCGAACCCGGCGCGGGTAAGCAATCTTTTATCCGCGACGTATTATCGCCGCGCCTTTCGCAACAAACACCCCCGCATGATTGGTGTTATGTTCATGACTTTACCGATTTAACACAGCCCATCGCGCTGCAACTGCCCGCCGGTAGCGCGAAGAAATTTCAAAAAGACGTCGCCAAATTAGTCGATGACGTGCTAACAGCACTGCAAGCGGCATTCGAAAATGAGCCGCAGCCGCCGGAAGTCGGCACAAAGCTCACTATGTTAGACCCGCAAACCGCTATGAAGGCAAGCGACTATCTCATCGCCGAAATGAGCGCAATCTATGGAAACTCGCCCTCACTAAGAAAGTATTTTCTCGATTTACAACGCGATTTGGTAGCGAACTTTCCTTATTTGATGGCCATTAACGAACTCCCATCGGCCACGAATTCGCCGTGGCATAACCCGGTATCGCTAACACGCTATCATGTCAACGTATTCGTTGCGCATGGCAGCGCCGACAACACGCCGCTGATGTATGAAAGCAATCCATCACACGGAAATTTACTCGGCCAAGTTGTTGCGCCAATGTCGGAAAGAAAAACCGAATTTAACCATATCGACACGCTACGCGCGGGCACACTTCACCGCGCCAATGGCGGATATTTGTTAGTCGATGCATTTAAATTAATTGGCCAGCCGAGCGCATGGGAGGGCCTAAAGAGAGCATTGGCAACGCGAGAAATCCCCCTGGAAGCGGCACCCTCTGCACATGGTGTAGCATCGACAACAACGCTTCGTCCTCACCCAATACCGTTACACATCAAAGTCATTCTGCTCGGCGATCGTAGCCTATATTCGTTACTTTCCGACAACGATCCTGACTTTATGGAACTGTTCAAAGTCGTTGTCGATTTCGAAGAAGATCTTGATCGTTCACCGGAATCCACGCGTTTGTTCGCTCGGGTAATCGGTTCGCTTGCGCGCCGTGAGAAATTGCGACCCTTTACGGCCGCTGCCGTGGGGCGCATGGTTGAACATGCGTCGCGCTTAGCCGAAGACCAAGGCAAATTATCCATTCACTTGGGTGAAATTTCGGATGTTGCCAGCGAGGCAGATTACTGGGCCAGCACCGCACAACGTAACGTGATTGACACTGCAGATGTAGAGCGAACGATTGTGGAACAACAATATCGTTCGGGACGCGTACGTGAACATATCCTCGAAGCAATTGATCGCGGTATGTTACTCATCGACAGCGACGGCGCCAAAATTGGCCAGGTCAACGGCCTCACGGTGATTGAATTCGGCAATCAATTGGTGGGCCAACCTGCACGCATCACGGCGACCACCCGTTTGGGCGACGGTAAAATTGTCGATATCGAACGCGAAGTCGAACTTGGCGGCGCCATGCATTCCAAAGGCGTGATGATTCTCACGCATTTTATTGCCGCGCGGTATGCGCGTAGCAAGCCGCTTTCGTTATCGGCAAGCCTGGTGTTCGAACAATCGTACGCACAAATTGATGGAGATAGTGCATCGTTGGCCGAACTATGCGCACTGCTTTCGGCGATTGCGGAAACCCCTATCAATCAAGCCATTGCCGTCACTGGCTCGGTCAATCAACTCGGCGAATCGCAACCGATTGGCGGCGTGAACGAGAAAATTGAAGGCTTCTTTGACGTGTGTGCCGCACGCGGATTGACAGGAAATCAAGGCGTGATTATTCCGCACAGCAATGCGGCGCATTTGATGTTGCGCAATGATGTCGTTGAGGCGGCGGCGAAAAACTTGTTCCAAATTTATGCGGTAAAAACCGTCGACGACGCCATGGAAATTCTGACGGGCGTTAGTGCAGGCGTACGCGATCCAGACGGTAATTTTCCGGAAGAGAGTTTTAATTTCAGAGTCGAGTATCAACTCTTCACGCTGGCCGAATTGTGGCAGATGAGTGCGGACCATCCAACGGCGAATGACGCACGTGATTAATTTTGATCCGTCAGCGCCGATTATCCGATCGGTATATTGGAGACGTTTTTATACACATTGAATGAAGCAATTGGATTCAGTTCCGTTTCATGGCTGCCCGGTACGGTTGATTTTGCGCCGTCGTAAGCATCCACCCGACTCGAATCCCGCGTCCATTACAGGAGAAATCGATGAAAACGCAACGAACACTTTTTGGCATCGGCGTAGCGCTTTTGATCGGTATTTCAACCGCCACCTTTGCAGATAATGATAATGATGATGAAGAGGAACACCACAATCGTCGCGGCGAGAGTAAGCTCGGAAAACACACCATGGCCAGTTTAGACCCTGCCTACCAAAAAGAATGCGGCTCGTGTCATTTAGCTTTCCCACCGTCCATGTTATCCAGTGCAAGCTGGCAAAAAATAATGAACGGCTTGGCCAACCATTTCGGTGAAAATGCAGAAATACCAGCACCACAAGCGAAATCATTGACGGATTATCTAGTCAACAACGGTAGCGGACCCAACAGTGCAAGTTTACGTATTACCGACACCTCTGCGTTC
>JANOTC010000660.1:0-3450 GCA_031416175.1 Gammaproteobacteria bacterium | reverse complement strand
ACCAGCCGCCCCAGCCTAATTCGTAATACGCCCACCAGCTACCCAGTGCAACGCCGAAGGTTAAGAACATCCAAGCGACTGTGGTCCAAGGACGCGACCAGCGCGCCCAGGTGGCGTCTAATTTGCCACTAATCAGAGCGGCAATTGCGAAGGAAAACGCGACTGAAAATCCGACGTAGCCCATGTAAAGCATCGGTGGGTGAATCGCCAAACCGAAATCTTGTAAAAGCGGGTTCAAATCGCGACCGTCTGCGGGGGCCGGAAACATACGCTCGAATGGATTCGACGTCACGAGAGTGAAAAACAAGAAGCCAATGGAAACGATGGCCATCACGCTTAAAACTCGGGCAACCATATCAGCCGGCAGATTGCGGCTAAACAAGCTCACCGCCAAACCCCAACCACTCAGCATTAACATCCATAACAACAACGAACCTTCATGACCACCCCATACCGAGGACACTTTATACAAAGTTGGCAACAAGGTATTGGATTGATTCGCGACGTAAGCGACAGAAAAATCGTTAGTGAGGAATGCGTTTACCAAACACCCAAAGGCGATGGCGACAAACAAAAACTGCGCTTGAGCAGCTGGGCGCGCCACTGCGATATAGGCTGAACTCCCTCTGAATGTACCGGTGAGGGGCACGACCGCCTGAATAATCGCTATGCAAAGCGCTATGATGAGCGCGAAATGGCCAATTTCTGGAATCATTGAGCGATACCCTTTTCATTTGCCGAAATTTGCGCATTTTGAGCCGCTTTGCCTTTGTCTAAGGCCTCTTGCACTTCTGGCGGCATGTAATTCTCGTCGTGCTTGGCAAGCACTTCGCTCGCAAAAAACGCGCTGTCACCTTCCAGCTTGCCTTGCGCGACAACTCCCTTGCCTTCTTTAAACAAGTCTGGAAGTATCCCTACATACGTAACGTTGATACGTTGCGCGTTATCCGTCACAACGAAAGTCACCGTCAGTCCATCAGGATGCCGTTGCAACGTGCCAACTTCAACCAGGCCGCCTAGCCGAAATGGCCGTTCTACCGGGGCTTTTTTCGCCACTACGTCGCTTGGGGAGAAGAAAAACACCATATTGCTATTGAACACGTCCAATAACAACGCAGCCACTACCCCCAAACTCGCGACCCCCGCCACCACAAACAACAACCGCTTATGTCTCGTTTTCATGTTTTGCTACTCTGCTTCATTTGCCCCGGCCATGCGTCTCAATCGCTCTTCAAGCGACTTCTTCTTGCGCCACAATAACAATAACTCGCCAATCATGAACAAAGCCGTAACGCCGTACGCAGTCCATACGTACAGTCCATAACCGCCCATTCTAAAAAATTCGGACGCGGACCCCCAATTCACTTCCCAACCCCCAGTAGTTCACCCACCCATTCTGAGTGTCGTTCGCGTTCCAATATGACAGCGCGCACGCGCAAGAGTGCGGCGACGATGGTATACGCCCAAAATGCAAATGTCATAATGAGCATCGCCCAGAGCATCGTGGCTTCCATACTTGACCCTTTGTCCAGATTCAAACTCGAACCTTGATGCAAGGTGTTCCACCATTTTACTGAGAAATAAATTATTGGTACGTTAACTAACCCAACGAGCGCCAAGAGCGCGCTGGCTCGTGACGCGCGCTGGGGATCATCTATCGCGGCCTGCAGGGATATAAAACCGAAATAGAGGAACAGCAAAATCAATTCAGAGGTAAGCCGCGCATCCCAGACCCAATACGCTCCCCAGGTTGGTTTCCCCCAAAATGCACCCGTCCACAAAGCAATAAAGGTAAACATCGCCCCTGTCGGCGCTAAGGCGGTCGCCATCATGCTGGAAAGTCGTGTATTCCAGATCAATCCGATGGCTGCATAGCACGCCATCAGAACATAAATAAGCATCGACATCCATGCCGCCGGAACATGAATAAAGATGATGCGGTAGCTTTCACCTTGTTGAAAATCGGTAGGCGCTACAAAAAAACCCATGTAGAGACCGACCAGCGTCAAAATGATCGCTATCGCAGTGAACCAAGGTATCAACTTCCCCGCTACGGGATAAAACGCTTTTGGCGCTGATACCTGCAGCCAAAACGATTTACTAAGAATTCTCATATGAAACCGCTTAGTCCAAAGAAATTTTTAATGCTGTCGCGGCGCCCCAAGGCGCGAGCAACAAAGCTGTGATGAGAAATGCCGCGAGCAAAGAAACATGCGCCCCATATTCCATTCCAGACTGGACAGCTTCCACCGCCCCAGCGCCGAAAATTAGCACAGGAATATACAACGGCAACACCAACAAGGATAACAACACCCCGCCCCCGCGAACTCCCAATGTTAGTCCCGCACCCACCGCGCCAATTAGACTCAATACTGGCGTGCCTATGGCTAAAGAGACAACAAGGACCCCTATACTCTCAACATCCATCCCCAATTGCATTCCCAGTACAGGCGAAACAAGCACGAGGGGCAAACCACTTACTACCCAATGAGCTAAGATTTTACTTAAAACCAAAACCGACAAAGGTTGGGCCGCAATGAGCATTTGCTCTAACGTTCCATCCACATAATCAGCCGAAAAAAGGCGATCTAGTGAAAGCATGGATGCCAAAAGTGCGGCAACCCAAATAACGCCAGGGGCAATGAGTCTTAATGTCTCTATTTCCGGCCCCACACCCAAAGGAAACAAGCTGACTACAATAACAAAAAAGAAGACGACAGTAAGCACTTCTGCGCGGCGTCGCATTGCTAAAGTTAGCTCCCGCCATAACATCCACCGAATCAAAACTCCCACCTTATTTACGCTCCGAGCTGCAACGCGCGCAACGCGCCACGATTCAGGGTGAAATCTTGGTGGGTGGTAATCAGCGCGATTCCGCCACCTACTACGTGTTCAGCCAATACATCTTGCAGCATGGCCACAGCTTTGACGTCGAGCGCAGTGAAGGGTTCATCAAGGATCCATAACGGAGCCTTACTCACTAACAATCTCGCCAATGCCACTCTGCGTTGCTGCCCCTGGGATAATACCTTGGACGGCAGATCTTCTCGTCCTTTTAGGCCCATTTGCCGAAGCGCCGCTACAGCCGTTTGAGTGTCGAGCGCGTGTCCACCCACGGCGCTGGAAAACTTTAGATTCTCTAACGCTGTCAATTCCGCCTTAATTCCCGCTTGATGCCCCAAGTAAAGTAATTCTTTATGGAACTCATCGCCTAGTCCCCGCGCACTTTGGCCGCGCCAGCGAATTTCTCCCGACGAGGGCGACACCAAACCACACACCATCCTCAGCATGGTTGTTTTACCACTGCCATTAGCACCACGGACGTGCAAAAGCTCCCCCGACTGCACCGAGAAACTTACGTGATCAAAAAGCACGCGGTCGCCGCGCACGCACTGCAAGTCTGCGGCTTCAAGCAAAAGCGGAATTCTCCCTAGGGGTGATCCGAGCTAC
>JANOTC010000659.1:0-14838 GCA_031416175.1 Gammaproteobacteria bacterium | reverse complement strand
CAAAAAAAGGCGAGCGCAGGCTGTCTAACAGCAATCGGTGGCATTAGTCATTCCAATGTATTGTTGCGGTCACAATATTTCCCACACCAGAATATTCGATACTCGCACAAACGCGCTTCAATAGCTGAATTCCACGCCCCTTCGCACCCAAATTTTCTGTTAGTTCTTGTTGCGGCGCTTGCCAATTAAAACCCTTGCCGGAGTCTTCTACCGTGATACTCAACTCCCCACCGCGCTCTGCTGGCCGATGAGACAGTCCAACTTTCACAAAGGACTGATCAAGGCTGCGCAAGCGTTTGTCACGCTCCACGTAATAGGTAAGAAAGCCGTCCGCCGTCGCTTTTAGCTTGGAATCCAAAAGAAGTACACCGTGGTCCAACGCATTGCTATACAGCTCGGACAGCGCCAGAAACAAGTCTTCCTGATTTCCGCCATACCCACCCATATCGCGCACCACCTGCATGAGAATGGGCAAGGGGTCGATGTGACGAAG
Source organism: Gammaproteobacteria bacterium (assembly GCA_031416175.1). GTDB lineage: Bacteria > Pseudomonadota > Gammaproteobacteria > S012-40 > S012-40 > JANOTC01. Next base: position 14,345 of record JANOTC010000659.1, on the reverse strand, counting down.
AGAATCGTCTTTGAATTCGAAATGGGCGCTCCAGTTTGTGGCGGGCGTGCGGCCGTCGCTTATCTGATGCTTGTCTTCATGGGCCATGAGCAAGGGATCGCAGATAATATCCACGAACGTTACATCATCCGCCTGCACTGCGCCTGCCCGAAACAGGCTCAGCTCTGCTTGCAACGTGTCGGCGACTCGCTCGTTATTATCCGTATTTTTCAGCAGTTCGATTAACTTTTTCTCACCATACAATTCCAGTTGAGCATTGGCTGTTTCAATAACACCATCGCTATAGATGAACAGCCGTGCCCCTGGTGCAATTTCAAAGCGGGTAGCCGAGGATTCGAAGCTTACAGTGTCACTAATACCTAACGGTAAACGCTCGGATGGAATTCGTAGAATGATTTCTCGACTAACAGGATCCATCACCAACACATCCGGCATGCCGCCATTCCATACTAAAAGAGATTTGCAAGACGCATCCACCTGCAGCAAACACACCGACAAAAAACGCCCGGTTGGCAATAACTGTCGCATTTTTGAGTTGATTTCTGGCGCGATTTCCTCAATAGAGAAACCCTTCGCCGTCATTGTATAGAACACATCGGCGGCGGGCATTCCACCAATCGCCGCCGCCAAGCCGTGGCCGGTAAAATCACCGACCAATACGTTCACACCGCCAATGGGATTGCGCGCGGCCAATACAATGTCCCCGTTAAAAGCTTCCGCAGAAACGCGTAATGCCCGTACCATGGGCAAATCGACATCGCCACGCTTTAAGATATTGCTGAATATTTTCTCCGCCACCTCTTGTTCCCGCACGATATGCTGGTGCAATCGCGAAACCTGCATGCCTTGTTCGCGAACAGTCTGATAAAGACCGCGAATACGATTCATTGCTGAGATTTTGGCGCAGAGAACGGTGCGGTTATAGGGCTTTGTTAGGAAGTCGTCCCCACCATGCTCCACGCAGGTCATCATGGCTTCGTCCACACTCATGGCGGTTAAAAATAAGACTGGAATGAATATGTCGCCGCAATTTTGCTTTATCAAGCGTGTTGCTTGATAACCATCCAATACCGGCATGGCCACATCCATGAGCACCATATCAATCGCGTTGGGATCGAATATCGCGACCGCTTGTGCGCCATCGTTGGCTAACACAACGTGATGCCCTTCCTTTTCTAGCAGTGCCCTGAGCACAACTCGATTTGTGGCATCATCGTCGACGACGAGGAATCGCATGGAGGCCTAGCCTGCCAGCGGATTTGAGGAAATCATAAAAATTCTGTTAGTCGTTGTTCACCGAATGACAAAGAGTTTTTGAAAGTTAGCAATGGTCAATATTTTTTTCAAATCGGGACGGCAGCCCGCTATGGAAATATCCGCTTTGTCTCCGCCCGCATATTCGCGCAGTAAGAGCAACATCCCTAACGCCGAACTGTCCATATAGTCCGCCGCTGTCATGTCCAATACATACTTCGTTTCAGCCGGATGAACGCTGTACGCCTGGCGAAAATGCGTATGCTCATTGAAGTCGAAGCGACCTCGAATTTGCATCGTAACCAATTTTTTGTCGTCTGAAATTTTTGACGAAATAGGCATTTTAAGCTCTCCTAGTCTAGTTTTCCGTTTGATTCGGCGATCAGAACAACTCTACATCGCCACCCGCCATCGACTGCTGCTGCACGGGATTGGATTTCTCTTTCTCAGAATTTACCAATTTCCGTTCCTGTAGATCTCTTTTCGCATCATTCAAGGCAGCCGTTGCACTGGCGACATCCATCAATACCACCCGTGCAATCGTTTCATTGAATGTTTTCGAAACAGCAATAAGCCGATTTATGCGTGCATCCGTATGCTCAACCAACTGGCGCACAATGTCTTCGAATTGCAAAGCGCGTACCGCCGCATTAACATTTTCGCCAATCTTCCCGGAACTGCTCGAAATCTCGGTCAAACTCTTGCCGACGGACGCGTTGAGCTGACCCATGTCCTCTAGCATCTGATCCACATGCTCTTTGGACTCAATCGCGAAATTCATGTCTTTAGAAGCAATCTTTTCGATGGCGGACTGAGCCTGAATGATGTTCTTTCCAGCTTCAGCCACCACACCGCGAATTTGCTCGCTAAAGCGCGTCGACGTTTGCGACAGCTTTCGCACTTCGTCCGCCACCACCGCAAAACCACGTCCGGCTTCACCGGCACGCGCTGCTTCAATCGCGGCGTTCAACGCTAATAGATTGGTTTGGTCAGCGATGCTGCGAACATCGCTTAAGAGGCTAACAATCTCTTCCATCTTTTTCGCTAAGTCGTCAACAAAATGCACCATCTGCATACTGTCTTTGCTGACGCCGACAATTTGCGTAACGAAAAACCCCAAGGCCTCGTTAGTCTGGGTAGCGAATTGCCGAAAACTCAGCCCCGAAGCGCCCGTATCGGTCTTGCCAGCATTGGAACGCGCGATAACGCTGGTGACTAAACCCAGCTGATTCATGGATTGCTCGCTTAACTGCGAGAAGCTCCGCTGTAACCCTAACACCGCTTCTGCGACGAGACCACGCGTACGACCCAAATCGGCGTTTGCGCTCGCCATTTCTTCTTGGATAAGGACACAGAAGTCATTGGCCATTGAGGCTAATGCCTTTACTGACTCATCTGGGACATGCTGCGCTCCGGCGGCCCTGACAGCCTTTGCTGGCACCCCAGTCCGCCAGAGACTGACAGTCCACGCCAAGCCAACAACGGCCAGCAATACATTGGGCAACCAACCTTGGCCAAACGCCAGGTTAATTGAAATAGCAATTGCAGTTAAAACTAGCGGTAACCAAATCTTTTTTTGCACGGCGCCCCACTCGTCACCAAGGTAGATGGTTGCTGCAGTATCGTTATCGGTAGTGGCAGGCGAGGTCTTTAGCGGTTAAGAGAAAAACATTGTTTCGGTTATGATAATCCTTTCTACGTCCAATGAATTGACTTAATTGGATTTCTCTTGGGGCGTGGGGCCAAAAAGGTGACAACGCACCACATGTGTCTCCGACGCCGTGGTCACGCCCGGATAATCTTGCCGACATACTGGCATAACGTGTTTACAACGCGGGTGAAAATGGCAACCCGAGGGAGGATTAATAGGCGACGGCGGATCGCCCGCCAAACGAATCATTTCCCGTTGCGTGCTGGGATCCACCGTGGGTACCGCCGAAAGCAGCGCCTGCGTATACGGATGTTTGGGCGCTGACAACACTTCATCCACGCGACCTTGCTCGACGATTCGTCCCAGATACATCACGGCCACTGTATCCGCAAGATAGGACACAACCGATATATTGTGCGTGATAAATACGTAGGCCAATTGCATGTCGCGCTGCAATTGGCTCAACAGATTCAATATTTGCGCTTGCACAGAGACGTCCAAGGCGCTGGTTGGCTCGTCGCACACGATCAGTTTCGGTTCCACCGCCAAAGCGCGAGCAATGCACACCCGTTGACGCTGCCCGCCGGAAAACTCATGCGGGTAACGATAGCGATGTTCTGGCTTTAAACCCACTTGTTCTAACAGTGTGTCGACACGTTTATTGCGCGAGGCCAAATCACCGCCTAAACCTTGCGCGCGCATACCCTCGTCAACGATGTCACCCACCATCATGCGCGGGTTCATGGAAGAAAACGGATCTTGGAAAATGATTTGAAAATCACGACGACGATGACGCAGCGCTTCGCCTTTCAACTTCATCAAGTCTTCGCCGCCGAAAAAAACACTACCGGCAGTGGGTCGGAGTAGTTGCAATACGCCCTTGCCGAACGTCGTTTTACCGCAACCGGACTCGCCCACTAACGCTACCGTTTCACCGCGCCGAACGGTCAGCGACACACCGTCCACGGCGTATACAAATCCGGCAACGCGCTTTAACAAGCCCTTATGAATCGGAAAATGAACTTTTAGATCTATCACTTCTAACAGTGTCTCGCCCAACTTGGCACGTGGAACGCCTGCTGCTGTGGGCACTTCCGCCTTTGGCGCGTCTAAACTTGCTTTCACCGCCGGGTCATACAGAAAACAACGCACGCCGCGTTCCGCGTTAAAGCCGGTCCAGTCGGGCGCATGTTGATGACACGCGTCCCAGGCGTGATCACAACGGGGCGCAAAGCGACAGCTCGTGAAAACCTGCGCTAACGACGGCACTGTTCCCGGAATCACCACCAAGGGCTGTGTGCGCTTTTCCATGCTCGGCAACGCGGCGAACAATTTGCGACTATAGGGGTGGCGTGGATCGGCGAAAAATTCGGCGCGTGGCGCCTGCTCGACTATTTGCCCTGCATACATCACCGCAACACGGTCAACCATATCGTGCACAACACCCAAATCGTGCGTGATCAGCAACACGGCCATGCCCGTGTCACGTTGCAATTTGCGTAATAAATCGAGCACCTGCGCTTGAATCGTTACGTCCAATGCCGTCGTCGGCTCGTCCGCAATCAACAATTGCGGTTCCCCGGCCAGCGCAATCGCGATCATAACGCGCTGCTTCATTCCGCCCGACAACTGATGCGGATATTCGTCTATGCGGCGCTTGGGATCTGGAATACCGACCGCATCTAACAATTCGCCCACACGCGTCCGCGCCGACGCACCGGAAAACCCCTTGTGCCGAATGAGAACTTCGCCAATTTGTGTACCAACGGTGAGGACCGGATTAAGGGACGTCATCGGTTCCTGAAAAATCATCGCCGCGCGTCCACCGCGTACGTCGCGCATAGACGCCTCGGGCAGCTTCAGGAGGTCTTCGCCTTGCAATAACACTTGGCCGCTCAAATTGTCGCGCGCTTGCGGCGGCAATAAGCGCATGAGCGAGAGGGCGGTCATCGACTTGCCGCAACCCGACTCGCCTAACAAGGCAAACACTTCACCTTTGCGAATATGAAAACTGATGCCATCGACAACATTCGTGCGCCCCTGGCGTGTGTCGAACCAGCAACGCAAATCTTTCACATCTAACAGAATGTCGCTCATCACTCGCCTACTGTTTACGAATTCGGGGATCAAATGCATCACGCACGACATCGGCAAACAAATTTGCTGCCAACACCATAATGAACATAAATACAAACGCGGCCGCCAAGGACCACCACACCATGGGTTCGCGCGCCATTTCTAAACGCGCACTGTTAATCATATTGCCCCAACTGTGCATGGACGGGTCAACCCCCACACCGACGTAGGACAACACGGCTTCCGCCAACACAAGCCCGCTAAATTCCAACACAACGCTGATCAACACAATGTGCATGACATTTGGGATGATATGTTTAAGCAATATTTGCCAATGACGTAACCCAAAAGATCGCGCCGCTTGCACATACTCCAGCTCGCGCAATTTTAGCGCCTCGCCGCGCAACATTCGGCACAACCCGGTCCAACTGGTTATGCCGAGAATGGCGCAGAGGAAAAATAAACGGACGTCTGCCCGCTCGACGTCGGTCTCAAACAGCTCCGGGTGGGTGCTCATATAAACTTGCAGCACCAACACTGCAGCGGCAATCAATAACACGCCAGGAATCGAATTGAGCGTGGTGTACACATATTGAATGACGTCATCTATCCAACCTTTGAAATAACCTGCCGCCACACCCAAGATCACGGCGAACGGTAGCATGATCAATGTCGTTAAAGTGCCGATCACCAAGCCCGTGCGTACGCTCTTAATGCTTTGGTACAAAACATCGCCACCGACTTTGTCAGTGCCTAACACATGGTATTTCGCTGCCAAAGCCACCGTGACACCGATGCCGAGCATGATCAATCCAGCTGTTAGCAAGATGGTGCGCCAGGGGGTATCGAATTGACCCAGCCACAGCCGCTCCATAGCACCCAGCCACGTTTCACCTTTTTGCCCAAGCAAAACGCCTAACAAAAAGACGCCTGCAAGCCAAAGGGAAAACGCCAGACCCGCTCCGCGCAAAGCCGTCATCGTCGCGTCGCTGGTGAGTTCTGTGTCTGGAGCGTTTAAGTGCGCACCGCCGAATTCCAAACGCGGATAAATTCGCGCGCGCGCACCCTCGGCAAGCTCTATGGTTTCCTTTTCAAATTGATGGGCCGCGAGTGGCGCTGAATAGGTTTTCTCCACGCGCGTTCGCAACGACGTCAACGCGACATCTAACAGACTTAATGTTTCGCTCGCATACTGAACTTCACCCGCCGAAGAGCGCTGCTCCAACGCGTTGCGGAAGTGCACAGAATCGACAATAGCAATCGACACGTACACCGCTAACACAACAAGCGAGGCCATGCCCATACGACTGCGTTTGACCTGACGCCACGGATCGCGCAAATGTTCTTGCCCGCTCATTGCCCAACCCGTTCCCGCGATGGCGAATATGAGCAAGTAGATCAGCATATCTGTCCACAAAAAAACAGATCGAGCACCCCACCCGAAAGAAATGAGCACGTGCGCCGCACCGAAACACAAGGGTACGGGCAACATCCAAGCCAGTGTGCGCTGTGTCGAATTGTGTGCCATTGTCATTGCAACCGAATGCGCGGATCGACAAGGGTGTAGGAAATATCTGTCAACACCAGGCCAACGATATAGAGCGTCGACCCTAAAAACACCATCGAGCGCACAATGGCAAAATCTTGGCTAGTAATGGCGTCAATGGTGTAACTGCCCAATCCTGGAATGCCGAAAAATGACTCCATAATAAGGCTACCCATGAATAAAGTTGGCAACACCACCACGGCGCCGGTCAAGATGGGTATCATCGCGTTTTTCAACACATGCCTAAATAAAACCAAATTTTCGGACATGCCTTTACTGCGGGCCGTACGCACATAATCCTTCCCCATCTCCTCTAAAAAGATGGCGCGATACCAACGCACACCCGAACCAATCCCAGCAATCACACCGATGAGCACGGGGAGAATGGTAAATTTGATGGCGTTGGTGCCCAAGTCGTAACCCGAGATCGGCACCCAATGCAGTATTTTTCCAATCAAAAACTGCCCACCGATGATGTAGAACAAGCCGGAGATAGACATCAATACGACACACGTCACCACAGCGAGAAAGTCGATATACGTCGCACGAAAGAAGGCGACGATGAGCGCGAAAGTGATGTTAGCCAACATCCCGAGAATAAAAGACGGCAACGCAATGGCCAAACTCGGCCACATTCGATTGCTTATATCGTGCCCTATATCCCGCCCCGCATCAGAACGACCAAACTCAAAAGCAAACAGCTTCACCGAATTTTCAAAAAATATCGTTTTAGTTAAGCTTTCAACGCCGCTCGCTTGCTCATTGTAAAGCATAGGCTTATCGTAGCCACGTTCATGCTTCCATTGCTGAATGGCTTCCGGCGTCACCCGTTTCATGCCGAGATGCATCCGCGCCATATTGTCCGGCGTATTCACCACGAAAAACAAAAGAAAAGTAAGCAGGTTTACGCCAATTAAGATGGGCAATGCGTACAGCGCACGTCGAACAATGTAGCTTAACATGCTAACACCTAGCGCACCCCCGCCGGCGCTTGACGCTCCGACTTTCGATAAATTAAGAAGGCAGGAACTAACAAGAGCACGCTGCCAATCGCCAAAAGTATCAGCGGCCAAGTAACCGGCTGATTCCACGCCTCCCGACTCGCTGCCCGTGCCGCCGGTTCAATCCGCTTGTATTGCAAGGTATTGTGCGACATCAAATTCGGCTTCGCATTCTTATACCACGCGTGATACAAACCAAAGTTCTTTGGATGCATTCCCCAAATCCAAGGCGAATCGTTTTGCACTAACGCGGTCATCTCACTAATGAGCTGCTGCCGTGGCTCACCATTCGCCATGTTCTTCATTCGATCAAACAAGCGATCAAACGCCGGGTTGCTGTAATTCGCCGCATTTTCTCCGTTCTTTTCTACTTTCCCGTTGGGACCATACAGCAAGAATAGGAAATTCTCCGGGTCTGGATAATCCGCATTCCAACCCCAGATGAAAATCTGCGCCGTGCCTTTCTGCATCTTTTCTTGAAAGCGATTGTATTGGGTATTACGTATTACCAATTGCAGATTTAACTTTTGAAACTGCTTGCGATACCAATCTAAACGCGCTTTGTCATCGGGGCCATTGGCAGTTATGTCCAAGTTGAGCACCAAGGGCTTCCCTGTCGCAGAATCCACGCCGTTTGCATAACCCGCCTCCGCCAACAGGCGCTTGGCGTCCTCAATGGATTTGCGCTTGGGCTTGCCGTCAACCCAATCGTAAACAAACTTATTGGTCCCTCGTTCGCCATCCAAATATCCAAAAATTCCCGGAGGTACCGGCCCTTGAGCCGCAATGCCACGCCCATTGGCGAAAATCGCAATGAACTCTTCGTAATCCATTGCAATGGAAATCGCCTGCCGTAATTTGCGCGATCGCTCGCTCAATCCACCGACATCAGCATCACGCATATTGAAGCCCATGTAAAAACTACTCGTCGCGACAGTGGTCGCCAAACGAATATTTTTCTCGCGCATCGAATCCGTCAAACTCACGTCACCTTTAGCACCGACCTGCACTGCCTGGTCGAAACTGTCCGAGCTTATTCCCGAGGTGTCGTAATAGCCCTGTAGAAATTTATTCCAATACGGAATCGTCTCGGTCTCTAACTTATACACCACCCGATCAATAAACGGCGTCGGCTTACCCGCATCAACGAGGAGCCCCGCCTCTTTGTCGCCGACATCGCCCTCACTCGGAAACAGCTCGCCACGGTAATTCGGATTGCGATCCAAGACCATCTGCAAATTCGGATTGTTCTCGGACAACATATACGCACCCGTGCCGACCGGGTACCAGTCTAAGGTGATATTTTTCTCCGCCAAGCCGGCTTGTGCGTAAAAGCGATCCGCTTCGGCGGGCATAGGCGCAAAGAACGGCATGGCTAACCAATACACGAGCTGCGGGTAAACCCCTTTAATGGAGATTCGATACGTGTAATTATCGACAACCTCCACCCCTGCCAACGAATACGCATTCAAATCTAAATAAGTGCCACCCGCCTTTTTGAGGTCGTCGCGCGCTTTTTGCAGAGTCTTGGCCAGTTCTGACAAGCCAATAATGTAGTCCGCCATCGTGCCGAGAATAGGCGAATTTAGCGCCGGGTGCGCGAGACGTTTAATCTCATAGACATAGTCCGCCGCCACCAATTCACGTGACCCCGTTTTCGGGAAATCCGCCAAGGTATACACTTTCACGACATCCTCTGCAGTCAATCCCAAATACAACGGCTGACCTTGCTCATCCTTGGCAAACGCGGGGTGCGGCTGGTAACGGATGCCTGGCTTTATGCGCAGGGTATAAACACTGCGCGCAACCACACTGGGATCGGCATCATCCGACAAGGGATTTCCCGCTGCATCGAAAAACGCAGGCTTCGGAACTTCCGTTGCTGTTAGAGGAATCAATTCATAAGGACGCTTCAAATAGTGATATTGCAGCGGCGGTTCGTAGATCTGACCAATGAATTCATATTCGTTGGAACTGTAAGAACGCGCGGGATCAAAGTGTTTCGGTCGCTCGCTGAACGACGAATACATGACATTTGCATTGGTTGCCTGCGGCGGATAGGGGTTATTCCAGGCGCCCTCGCAGCCTGTCAAAACCGCCATTGTTATCGCCAGCCAAATCCATATTGCCAAGAAATTGACCTTCCACATTCCGTTTGAATCGTCAGTTTAAACTAAATCCCGGCGTAGCGGACCGTGCGCAGGAACCAGGGCGAACATCATGCCAGTTCAGTCACCTCTACGCCACGGGCTTGAAATTCAATGGCCGGTTGCGAGTACAATAGACCACGCAAAACTGAATTCAGTTGCGACGCCACGTTCAAATCGTCGCTCACCATTCTTTGAGGGTAACACATGGGATTCCTATCCGGAAAACGCGCACTAATCGTCGGCCTCGCCAGCACCCGCTCCATCGCGTGGGGCATCGCGCAGGCAATGCAGCGCGAAGGCGCCGCCCTGGCTTTCACCTATCAAAACGAAAAGCTCAAAGAGCGCGTTGACAACATGGCCGCCGAATTAGGCTCCACTATTTCACTACCGTGCGATGTCGCCTCTGACGAACAAATCGATACAGTATTCAGCGAACTCGCAAAACAATGGGACAGCCTGGACATCATCGTCCACTCCGTTGCCTTCGCACCCAAGGAACAACTCGACGGAAACTTTGTAGATGCGACGACGCGCGAAGGCTTCCGCATCGCCCATGACATCAGCTCCTATAGCTTTACCGCACTCGCACGTGCCGGTAAAAAGCTGATGACCGGACGGAACGGCGCCCTGCTAACCCTCTCCTACCTAGGCGCAGAACGCGCCATGCCCAATTACAACGTCATGGGATTAGCCAAGGCCAGCCTCGAAGCCAATGTTCGTTATATGGCGCTCGCACTCGGCCCTGACGGCACGCGCGTCAACAGCATTTCTGCCGGCCCCATCCGCACACTGGCCGCCGCTGGCATCAGCGACTTCCGCAAAATGTTGTCTAACGTAGAAGCCGCTGCACCGATGCGCCGCAATGTCACCATTGAAGACGTCGGCAACACCGCTGCATTTCTGTGCTCCGACCTCGCCAATGGCATTACAGGGGAAAATATCTATGTCGACAATGGGTATAACATTGTTGGGATGACGTTGTAATCGTCAAGGCAACCGCAGCCAAGCATCATCAATCTCCCAAGCGCTGCGTTCTTTGACTAACATCAATAACGCAGCAGCGCCGGCGGGCGCATTACAGTCGCCGGAGCTAACCAGGCCGAGACAAGCCGCGACGACTAACGCTAATCCAAACCAATAAAGCCGTACTGCGACGGCAAAATACCTTTTACTAGACCGACGGATCCATTACCCGACCAACAAATACAACCAGCCCTGTTTTCAAGTCACGAATCGCGAAGAAGAAAGGTCTGTTCACGGTAATCGTCTCACTGGGAGCGCTAGGCGGAACTAAACTAATGGCTGTCCCCGCACTTGCTTCAGCACCTTTTTCATCAACGCTTATTACGGCACGATGTACCACGTCGGAAATAACTAAGGAAGTCGGATTGTTGATCCCAGAAAAATCGGCTAACCCACCTTGGAAGGCGTTGATCATGCCCAACTGCACGAGGCTCTGCTTCACTGGGAAATTTGTCTCGAACTTGAACCTCGGCAACACAACGTAAACGTACTTGAAATCGCTAGCCTCCAGAAAATTAAATTCAGGAGTCGCCCGAAAAACCGCCTCGACAGGGTGAAGTTGTCCAACTTTCGGCACCACGATTTGAAAGGCGAAATCGCCACCAGCAAAAGGCAGCTCAACGGCATCGTAGTCCGTCGCATGCTTTACGCGAACGACCGTATCCTGCCTCATAAACTGGGCCGATTTCCGGCCACCGGTTTCCAGCAAGAAATCCCCTGCTACCGTACGGCTCGGTTCAAAGGAAGTCTTCCATGCGCCCTGAAATGTCACCGCGTTAGCGATAACCATCCGCACGCCGTTCAATGATTCTGGTGGCAAAAACTCAGGAAACTTCCCAAGTGTATTCGCATTGAACCACGAATTTACGGCGAGGCGCGACTCCTCTGACGCCGCTGCCGTATTTGTTTCAATAGGAATCACGCCGGCACCAAAATTAGTCGCTAACGCATCAAGAAACGAGGCCTGCACGCGTTGCGTTTTTTCGACAAATAGCCCATTCACGGTGCGCAACGTGCCGTCGCCAGGGAGCTGGCCGCGCCCTTCCAAGGCCAAATCGAGCGCATTGAAACGGGTATTGGCCTGCTGTTGGGGAACCGTCAGCTGCAGCACAGCGCTCATCTGACGCAACGTTTCGTTCTCGGCGCCCGTCTGCGCCATCAACAACCCGGAATACAAACTATGTGGTGAAAAAACGAAATTTGATTGGGAATTCTCAGCCCGCGACGCCCAATCACTGAACATGGTCAATCCGAAACGCGTCACCGCTGTTGCCGCCGCTTTAATTTCCGAATCCGTTTGAGTAGGCGGAACTGCCCGCGGCAGCACAGATTTCAACTGGACGACAGGAGAGTTGGCCGCCTCCGTTAGCGGACCCGTCGGCCCATTCTGTTCGCCACAGGATACAAGCGCAAGCAACGGCAATAAGATCGCCTTTTTTTGATACAAATTAGGCACAATTCTAGTTAGTGATAACATGTCCAATTCCTCTTCCTTAGCGGCTGACAGATGTGCATAGCATGGAAATGGTCCACAATTTCATTCGACGCGCTGCTCTCGCACATCCAACACACAATGGCTACACAACCGCCTTCGTTTGGCAACCCCACGAAAGCGGTTGTGCAGCGCAGCGAAGTTCGTCCGACTACTTCTGAATTGACGTCATGTAAACCTCTTGAGGCCCAACGGGGACGTGATATCCATAGACGCGGACCTTCCAGACGCCCTGCGCCAAATCCAAGCCCGAAGTGCGAGCGTAACGGATCTTCTCAAACACATTTGTCGACCCGCTGCCCCAGCCTACCTCCGCGCCAGCGGGGGAAATTAACACTATGTCAATGTCATTGTGCGCTTGAGCCGAAGTTTCTGGCCACCAAAGGGCAACGTCAACCGCTTTGCGCCCCGCATTCATGGTAAACGACATGTCTATGCTTTGTTTATTGGCGATGGCTGCTCGCTGAATGTATACACCTGCCTCTGCCCGCGTTTTGAACTTGCCCGCTCCTTTGTTCATGTCGTTATAATAAAGCCGACCGACTTCATCGCCAGCCGAGGCGAGCATATACGAATAGGTAAACCCATTACCGGCGGTTCCTCCGAATCCCAGGGGAGCAAAAGTCGTCCTCAGGAAGTTGTAGAACCCAACCGCAATGGCCCCTGCGTAAGGTGCCGCGCCACTTGTCCCGCCAAACTCCCGTGTCGCCGTATCTGATTCACTGCTTGCGGTAAGCGTATTAGTCGGAAAAATCAGGTCCGGCTTGGTTCGGCCATCCGACGTCGGGCCTCGGCCGGAATAATCCTCTAAAATGCCGCTGACAACATCGTAGGCACCTATTGCCAGCGCTTTGTGTGCATTCCCTGGAGCGCTAACGGTGCCTGCACCTGGACCATAATTGCCTGCTACGGCGATTATAACCGAGCCACTATCAAATGCGGCATCAGCCGCCAGTGAAACCGAGCCGCTATCGCCGGTAACGTCCTGAATTTCAGCCACAATAACTGAATCCCCAATTGACACGGCATATTGGAAAGCCGTGACTGCTGCATGCCTATTTAAGAAAACGTCTGGTCCGTAAATTTTGAGACTATCAACCACGACCCGGCTTACGCCACGAAACGTGTCCGTCATATTGTTATTGCCAGTGATTATGGCCGCGCTGGAAACGCCATGATTCACGGTATCTTGTGTGTTCGGCAACGAATCACAGATCCCATTGGCGTCCCCGCCTGTGCAGTCGCGTTCAAAGTCGACACGATCAGGCGAGGTTAGTAAAGAATGAGTAGAACGCACCCCGCTGTCCAACAACCCCAGGTACCCGCCGTAATCGTTGTAATACCTGTCTGAGTCAATCAAGAGGCGACCGTCGGAGACATGACGGGCGGTCCCGTGACTGGGGGGTGGAATGTCCGACTGCGAAGGCTCGATTGAGATCACGTCATTACGTAACGCCAACGCTTCCATAGCGGCCAAGGGCAGTTCGGCCACCACACCATTGACTAACCAAAAACTGTCTTTAACGCGACCACCGTGTTCACTCGAAATCATTCGAATCTGCCCCGCGCGCTTTGGCAAGCGCTCAGTCTTGACTGCCTCGATTTTGGCCTTAATTTCGCCGAGTCGCGCAACGTTTTCCTCTGCGTCGCGACGCAAAACAGGATTGAGCGACGGCATGTGAGGAATCTTTGTGTCCTCTTTGAACATCACAATAACATCAGCCAAGTCAGAGGCTCCACGTGATTTCACCATGGCGGCAAGGCTAGGAAGAATTTTCGGTCTGGAGCGAGGTGGCTCATTGGCATCGACTGGTTTAGCTGCGCGAATAGACGCATTGCCAAACGCGCCCGGTGGGAGCGTTACCCGCACGACCTTCGAATCGTCGCCTCCTACCTCGAAAGTGGCACCAAAATTGTCTTGGTCAAAGTCGGTTAAAACCGGAGCAGCGCGTACTGCCGAATTGGCTCCCACAACCGCTGGCTCAGCCGCGATCGCGAGTGGCGCAAAGACGGCGAGAGAGAGAGAGAGAGAAGATAAAGCGAAATGGGGAAAAACGTTAGGATGTCTCATTAGAACTCCCGAAGCTGTATTTAGTTTGGTGAAAATGTTTATTGTTACCAACCCAAAACGCCCCAGCGCCGGGCCGCTCAA
>JANOTC010000658.1:0-4746 GCA_031416175.1 Gammaproteobacteria bacterium | reverse complement strand
GAAATTGGGGGCAAGATATGGGGGCAGCGAATCAAGGTGATCGCCGCTGGAGTCAGCGGCGGCAGGTAGGGTTGGAAGTCGATGTTTTTATGGACGGCGCCAAATTTGGCACGTGCCAAACACTTGACGTTGGTCTGGGTGGTGTGTTTTTGCAAATGGCAGACACGCGACCCGCGCGAGACGTTGATGTCGACTTAATGTTTTACGTAGGCAAAGGCGTGCAGGGTACAAAGCACCGGCTACGCGCGCGGGCTGTGCGTGAAACGGGTAGTGGCGTTGGTTTTATGTTTAAAGACTTTGACACAATCTCGTTTCGAGCGTTACAAGAAATAATGCGGCAAGCGCCCGAGGTTGTTGTTTAGAACGAGGCAAGTCGAGCTGATTTAAAAGGCTCGGCTTGTTGAGCGCAGACTGAGACTTGCCCAACAAGCTTTAAACCGCCGCCTACAGTCTATTTCGAATGGACGTGACCAATGAGCTGTCCCATTTTGACGGACTGCCCAGGCGTGAGTTCTGTCGTCCAATTCATCCGCGATTTCGGGAATAACAAGATCACGGTTGATCCCATATTGAATCTGCCGAGTTCCTCTCCCTTTTTAAGCGATACATTCGATCCCTTCGGCGTTCCGTATTGCCATGTGCGAATCTTGCTACGGGGTCCAGGTGTCACCACGCCCGACCAAACGGTTTCCATCCCCGACACGAAAATCGCGGCGACCATGACCAGCGCCATGGGTCCGGCGGGTGTTTCAAAAATTGTGACCACCCGCTCATTGCGCGCGAATAGTCGCGGAACCGAGCGTACCGTCATTTGATTCACGCTAAAGAGGCGTCCGGGTACGTGCACCATTTCCCGTAGCGTCCCATCTAACGGCGTATGAATGCGATGATAGTCGCGCGGAGAAAGATAAATGGTGGCAAAGCTACCGTTTTCGAACGGTTTAGCGCGCTCCGCCGAGCCGCCGAGCAATTCTTGCGCGGTGAAACTCTGGCCTTTGGCCTGGAAAATCCGACCGTCGCGAATCGGGCCAGCCTGGCTCACTGCCCCGTCGACCGGCGACGCGATGGCGTTTGCTTCTGCCGCAATAGGGCGTTCGCTCGGTTTTAGGGTGCGCGTAAAAAAGTGATTAAAGGTGCGATACGCCAGCGGATTGGTTTCCACGGCCGAACTTAAATCGACCTGGTACTTGCGAGTAACCGTGCGGATCTGCCATTCTTTTAGTGGTTTGTATTCAATTTGGGTAAACCATCTCATCAATCCAGACAAAAAATGGTGTGGTAAAACGTATTGTGGCAAAGTGTTTACGCGATCATCGCGTTCAGTTGGACCGCCGACGGCGTCCACATCTTTAGTTGTTGACATGATGTTTCAGGGGTTATGCTAAACGAAAGATTATGTCACGAAGTGTGCCAGGTTAGGTAGGGTGCGGTCGAGTGTGAACAGTCTAATTAGCGATGAATTACTTGTCCCCGCCCTAGGCGAGAGCCTGACTCGTTCGGGAAAAACGTTGGTGACGGCCGAGTCGTGCACTGGAGGCTGGATTGCAAAGCTTGTGACCGACTTACCTGGTAGTTCGCAATGGTTTGAACGCGGATTTGTGACGTACAGCAATGCGGCGAAAGTTGAAATGTTAGGCGTCAATCCAGCGACCATTGCGGCGCATGGGGCGGTTAGCGAGGCAACGGTATCGGAAATGGCGCTCGGTGCATTGACGCACAGTCGAGGCGATTTTAGCGTGGCGGTGAGCGGCGTCGCCGGGCCAGGGGGCGGCTCTGCTGAAAAACCAGTAGGTACGGTTTGGATTGCTTGGGCGAGCGACGGTCAGGTGAGCGCTCGTCAGTACTTGTTTACGGGTGAGCGAGACGAGATCCGGTATGCGGCTGTACTGGAAGCCTTGCGGGGCGTGTTGGAGCGGGTAAGTGCGGGATTTTAGGCGCGTCGTTTGATCGCGACAGGCTATACGGCGTTTTCTAGAAATGGGTGCTACAATGCCCGTTTTGGGTCGGGTACCCATGCGGTGTCGCGCGTCCATTATGGATAGCCTGACCGACCTGGGTGAAATCTAGGTTAATTGTAAACTTTTATTAAGTTAGGGTGCTAGAAAATGGACGAGAACAAGAAGCGGGCGTTGACGGCGGCCTTGGGTCAAATTGATAAGCAATTTGGCAAAGGTTCGATCATGCGTATGGGCGATGCAGGCGCAATGCGCGACATCGAAATTGTGTCCACCGGCTCACTCGGCTTGGACGTTGCCCTTGGCATCGGCGGTTTGCCGCGAGGCCGAGTGGTGGAAATTTTCGGTCCGGAATCGTCAGGCAAAACCACGCTCACCTTGTCCGTGATTGCACAGATTCAAAAGTTGGGCGGTACAGCGGCATTTATTGACGCGGAACACGCACTCGATCCTACTTACGCGCAAAAGCTGGGCGTTAATATTGACGATTTGCTGGTTTCCCAGCCAGATACCGGTGAACAAGCACTCGAAATCGCCGACATGTTAGTCCGCTCCGGCGCGGTAGACGTGGTGGTGATCGACTCCGTGGCGGCGCTCACGCCTAAGGCGGAAATTGAAGGCGAAATGGGTGACTCCCATATGGGCCTGCAAGCACGTCTGATGTCGCAAGCGTTGCGTAAATTGACGGCTAATATTAAGCGTACCAACTCGTTGGTTATTTTCATTAACCAAATTCGTATGAAAATCGGCGTGATGTTTGGAAGCCCTGAAACCACGACCGGCGGTAACGCCTTGAAGTTTTATTCTTCCGTTCGTCTCGACATTCGACGCACCGGCGCAATAAAGCGCGGTGAAGAAATCGTCGGCTCCGAAACGCGCGTGAAGGTGGTAAAGAACAAAGTGGCGCCACCCTTTAAAGAAGCCAATTTTGAAATCCTTTACGGCGAAGGCATTTCACGCGAAGGCGAGCTCATTGAGATGGGTAGCAATGCGAGCATCGTCGATAAGTCAGGTGCGTGGTATGCCTACGGCGGCAATCGCATTGGCCAGGGCAAGGAAAACGCGCGCCAGTATTTAAAGAGCAACCCACTCATCGCGAAAGAAATCGAAGACAAACTTCGCGCGAAATTGTTAGTTGCTCCCGTGATTGCGGCTGAGGACAAGTTGGGTGCCGAGGACGCTGACTAGCGCCAGCACGGGCGTAACGGCCCGTGCGCAAGCGGTAAGATTCCTGGCGCGGCGCGAATACAGCGCCAAGGAATTGCGTGAGCGGCTGTTAGGCGCGGGCTTTGCTGATGAGGAAATCAAGAGCGCGTTGCAGACTTTGCAGGCCAAGGATATGCAATCTGACACGCGCTTCGCCGAAGTGTATTGTCGGTCGAAAATTGCGAAGGGAATCGGCCCGGCGCGTATTGAGTATGCGCTACGCGATCACGGCATTAGCCGGGAGTTGATTGCGGAACTCTTGGCCGAGCAGGAACCCAATTGGGAGCAGGATATTTTGCAACTGTTAAATAGACGGTTGCGGGGGGCGGATTTGCGTGACGCGAAAGAACGCGCTAAGCAAATCCGTTTTTTGTATGGACGTGGCTATAGCGACGCACAAATACGTGCCGCTATGAAAGCGTATTTAGCGTAGCGCCGAGATTTTTCACTGGTTGTTGTGTTGTTTGACCGCAGTATCCAGTGAAAAATCCCGGTCAAAGGAAAGTCATAGATCGCTATGAAAACGGCAGCAATTCGCGCAGCATTTTTTGATTATTTTAAGAGCAAGGGCCACCACTTGGTGGAAAGCAGTTCGCTGGTGCCGGGCAATGATGCCACCTTGCTTTTCACCAATGCGGGAATGGTTCAATTCAAAGACGTGTTTCTTGGTCGTGATCGTCGCGCCTACACGCGTGCTGTTTCCTCGCAACGCTGTGTCCGCGCCGGTGGCAAACATAACGATTTAGAAAACGTCGGCTACACCGCGCGCCATCACACCTTTTTTGAAATGCTCGGCAATTTTAGCTTTGGCGATTATTTCAAACGTGATGCGATATTTTTCGGTTGGGATTTTCTAACTCGCGTGTTGAAGTTGCCACCAGAGCGTTTGTGGGTGACCGTTTTCGACGAAGACGAAGATGCCGCGCGCATTTGGCTGGACGAAGTAAAAATTGATCCGGCGCGGATGTCGAAAATTGGTGCGAAAGACAATTTCTGGTCGATGGGCGATACCGGCCCCTGTGGCCCCTGTTCCGAGATTTTTTTCGACCACGGCGCACACATTCCCGGCGGCCCTCCGGGTAGCCCAGAGGCGGATGGTGACCGTTATGTGGAAATCTGGAATTTGGTTTTCATGCAGTATGATCGGGCGGCAGACGGTACCTTAACGCCTCTGCCTAAACCGTCGGTTGACACCGGCATGGGGTTGGAACGTTTGGCCGCTGTCATGCAGGGCGTGAGTAACAATTATCATATCGATCTGTTCCGAGGCTTAACCTATTCCGCTGCGAACGCCGTTGGCGTGCCGCATATGGAGCAAGTGTCGTTACGCGTTATCGCCGACCATATTCGATCCTGTGCCTTCTTAATTGCCGATGGCGTGTTGCCGTCAAATGAAGGGCGTGGTTACGTGCTGCGTCGAATTATTCGCCGGGCCGTGCGCCATGGTTACGAATTGGGTAAGAAAACACCGTTCTTCCACACGCTGGTGCAACCGTTGTGCGATGCGATGGGCGAAGCCTATCCAGGCTTAGTCGCTGTCAAAGATAATGTCGCAAGAGTGTTATTGCTCGAAGAACAACGCTTT
>JANOTC010000657.1:0-5535 GCA_031416175.1 Gammaproteobacteria bacterium | reverse complement strand
ATAAAATGATATTTATTTATTTTTCTAGCGGAATTGGCGTTAATGTCGGGTCGGCGGAATGGGCGGACTGGACGCAGCGACAAATATCTCTTCGACGTCAACTGCATCGAATTCATAGCGCTGGTTACAGAATTCGCAGGTAACTTCCACTTGGCCGCGTTCCACAATGATGCTGTGCACCTCGTCGGAACCCAAGGTGAGCAGCAATTTGCGCACGCGTTCATGCGAACAGGTGCAGCGAAAACTGACCGGCTCAGGTTCGAACAGGCGGACATCTTCTTCATGATACAAGCGATGCAGCAGCGTTTGCGCGGATAAATGGGCCAATTCCTTATCGCTCAGGGTTGAGGTCAGCACCACGGCACGATTCCACATGTCGGCGTCATCGGACTCACCGCGACTTGGCATTTGCTGTAACAGCATGCCGCTGGCCTGTGTTTCGTCTGTCGCTAACCACAATCGCGTCGCCAATTGCTCGGAGCGATCAAAATAGTTCTCAATAGCCTGCCCCAGCGTGTCGCCTTCTAAATTAACGACGCCTTGATAGCTGTCACCGCCACTCGAAGTCTCCACTGTAAAGACTAGACGACCATCACCAAACAATTCACTCAGGGGGCCAGGCTCGGGCACTTCACGCCAGGTGGCCAAACCACGCAACGTCCCTTTACTACTAAATTCCGCTAACATCATGCTGATGGGGCCACTGCCCAAGATCTGCATAGTCAAGCTGCCATCGTATTTAATGGTAGAGGCGAGCAAAGCCCCGGCGGCCAAGAATTGGCCGAGTTGGTCGCGCACTACAGGCGGGTAATCGTGGCGCTCTAACACTGCCTGCCAGGTCGCATCCAAATGCACGAACATGCCGCGCACTATCCCATTTTCGAAAACGAAACGCGTAAGGCAATCAGCTTCTTTCAAGAGAGGTCTCGCACGTACTAGTCACTGACTACAGACTAAGCGTTTAACTTAGCCTTCAACAATTCATTCAATTGCGCAGGATTGGCCTTGCCTTGCGTTGCCTTCATTACTTGCCCCACGAAGAAGCCAAATAACTTGTCTTTGCCTGCACGGTATTGCGCTAACTCATCCGGCTTGGCGGCCATCACCGCCTCAATCGCTTTCTCGATGGCGCTAGTATCCGTAACTTGCTTCAGACCCTGCTTCTCAACAATCGCATCGGTGTCGCCCTCGCCTGCCCACATCGCCTCAAACACAGTTTTGGCGATTTTGCCAGAAATAGTGTTATCGACAATACGCTTAACCATGCCACCTAACATGAGGGGAGACACGGGGCATTGACTAACGTCTTTGTTGTCTTTATTGAGCATGGCGGATAAGTCGCCCATGACCCAATTGGCACACAATTTTGGCTCGCCACCGGCGGCTTCAATTGTGTGTTCAAAGAAATTAGCCAATTCGCGCGACGCCGTTAGCACGCCCGCATCGTAATCGGATAATCCATATTGTGATACAAAGCGTTGTCGTTTTTGATCAGGCAGCTCGGGCAAGCTGGCCCGCGCCGCTTCGATAAAGGCATCGTCTAACTCGACCGGCAACAAATCCGGATCGGGAAAATAGCGGTAATCGTTGGCGTCTTCTTTGGTGCGTAGCGTGCGCGTTTCGTTCTTCTCGACGTCGTAAAGACGCGTTTCCTGACGTACTTTTGCGCCCCCTTCAATCAAATGAATTTGGCGCTCAACTTCATAATTGATTGCACGATCAATGAATCGAAATGAATTCAGATTTTTGATTTCGCAACGTGTACCTAACTCTTTTTGCCCGATGGGTCGCACCGAAACATTAGCGTCGCAACGGAATGAGCCTTCGGCCATGTTGCCATCGCAAATTTCTAAATAACGCACCAGCGAGTGTATTTTCTTTAAATACGCAATCGCTTCCTTGGCTGAACGCATATCCGGTTCAGACACGATTTCAAGCAATGGGGTGCCTGCGCGATTAAGATCAATGCCCGACATGCCGTGAAAGTCTTCGTGCATCGACTTGCCCGCGTCTTCTTCCAAATGCGCGCGCGTGATGCCGATACGTTTGACGACGCCCTCATCCAACTCGATGTCCAAGTGACCGTGTTGCACCACCGGCAGCTCAAACTGGCTGATCTGGTAGCCTTTGGGCAAGTCAGGATAAAAATAATTCTTGCGCGCGAACACGGACCGTTTCGCGACAGTAGCGCCCACGGCTAAACCGAATTTTGCTGCCATAACCACGGCTTCGCGGTTTAATACCGGCAATACGCCCGGCATGCCTAAATCAATCGCACACGCTTGGGTGTTCGGCATGGCGCCATAGGCAGTCGCCGCGCCGGAAAAGATTTTACTCTTTGTGGCGAGTTGGGCATGGATTTCCAAGCCGATGACCACTTCCCATTCCATAATCCGTGAACCTCGCAATATCTGTTATACAAACGCAGGTGGCACGCGGCGATGCCAGTCTGAAACTTGTTGGTAGTGATGCGCCACGTTCAGCAGGCGCGCTTCGGAAAAATAGTTTCCGATTATTTGTAAGCCGACCGGCATTCCAGCGGAAAAACCGGCTGGAATCGACATACCTGGCAAGCCCGCCAAATTCACCGCAATGGTGTAAATGTCAGACAAGTACATGGTGACCGGGTCGTTGGTTTTCTCGCCGAGTTTAAAGGCCACTGAGGGCGCCGTTGGACCCATAATGACGTCTACATCGGCAAAGGCTTTCTTGAAGTCTTGGCTGATAAGCTGGCGAATTTTTTGCGCTTTCAAATAGTAGGCGTCGTAGTATCCGGCAGAGAGTGCATACGTGCCGATCATAATGCGGCGCTTCACTTCCGCGCCGAAACCTTCACCACGCGAACGCTTGTAGAGATCTTCCAAATCGCGTGGGTCTTTGCAACGGTAGCCATAACGAACACCGTCGAAGCGCGACAAGTTAGAAGAACACTCGGCCGGCGCTACCACATAATAAGCAGGCACGGACAAACGGGAATTCGGCAAACTGACGTCGCGTACTTCCGCGCCGAGGCTTTTGTACACTTCAATTGATGCATGAATCGCGGCGGCGACACCCGCATCCAGACCTTGATCAAAATATTCTACTGGCAAACCGATGCGCAAACCCTTCAACGGATTATTAAGCGTCGCAAGGTAGTCGGGCACGGCGGCATCAACGCAGGTAGAGTCTTTGTCATCAAAGCCCGACATGGTGCCTAACAGTAACGCTAAGTCTTCCGCTGAACTGGCCATGGGGCCTGCCTGGTCTAGGCTAGACGCAAAGGCGATCATACCGTAACGCGAAACGCGTCCATAGGTGGGTTTAATGCCACTCACACCGCATAACGCGGCCGGTTGCCGAATCGATCCGCCAGTGTCTGTGCCGGTGGCGGCAGGTGCGAGACGGGCGGCCAGTGCGGCAGCCGAGCCACCGGACGAACCGCCCGGAACAGTGCTAACGTCCCAGGGATTTCTAACAGCACCGTAAAAACTGGTCTCGTTAGAGGAACCCATCGCAAACTCGTCCATGTTGGTCTTACCCAACATAACCATGCCGGCGTCGGAAAATTTTCGAACCACCGTTGCGTCGTAGGGCGAGATAAAGTTATCGAGCATTTTCGAGCCGCAACTTGTCCGCACACCTTTCGTACAAAAAATATCTTTCTGCGCGATAGGAATTCCCGTTAGTGGGCCTGCGTTACCCGCCGCCAAACGTGCGTCGGCCGCCCGCGCCTGCGCCATGGCTAGCTCGGGCGTACGCGTAATAAAGCTGTTCAATTGCGCATCATATTTCTCAATGCGCTGTAAATAAATTTGCGTCAATTCGACGCTCGAAATCTTTTTCGAGTGCAAATCGGCGGACAATTCGGCGAGACTTTTGGTCAGCATCCGTAATACTCCCAGTACGGAAAAATTTTCATATCAGCGCAGACGGAACAGATTCTGCATAAAAGACGCGTTATAATACAGTCTGTCGGACGGTTTGTGGCGCCCTACCGAAAATCATTCGATGACCTTCGGTACCAGGTACAATCCGTGGTCGACTGCCGGTGCGATAGTTTGAAATAGATCGCGTTGATCCACTTCAGACACTTCGTCGGCGCGCAATCGCTGAGCAGCATCAAGCGGGTGTGCCATAGGATTCACTCCCTGGGTGTCCACACCGTTCATCTGCTCAACCAAAAGCAGGATGTTTGAAAGATTTGCAGAGTACGCAGAAATGTCTGCGTCGGAAATGGATAGACGGGCAAGATGAGCAATTTTTTCGATTTCGGCTTTTTGCATCGACATGATTAGCTCCAAACAATCAGGGGTTCACGCGGTGAATGCGAACCTTACCACAGTTGTTTACTTGCCCAAAGTCTTTCGCATTGTTAGATTTACCACCTTTTTTAATCAGGGCAACGGCGTATGATGTTTGGACGTTTACGGGGAATGTTCTCGAATGACCTTTCCATTGACTTGGGTACAGCGAATACGCTTATCTATGTTCGCGGAAAAGGCATCGTCCTCAATGAGCCTTCGGTCGTCGCGATTCGGCAAGAACGCGGACCCGGTGGCCCTAAGAGTATTGCAGCGGTAGGTTTAGAGGCCAAGCGAATGCTGGGCCGAACACCGGGCAATATCACAGCAATTCGACCGCTCAAAGACGGCGTTATCGCCGACTTTACCGTCACCGAAAAAATGCTTCAACACTTCATATACAAAGTGCATGAATCGCGCTTTCTCCGGCCTAGCCCGCGCGTGTTGGTGTGTGTTCCTTGCGGATCGACGCAAGTAGAACGCCGCGCCATTCGCGAATCGGCCGCCGGTGCCGGTGCACGCGAGGTGTTTCTAATCGAAGAACCGATGGCCGCCGCCATTGGTGCGGGACTGCCCGTCGGCGATGCCAGCGGCTCGATGGTCGTCGATATCGGCGGTGGTACCACAGAAGTCGCAGTCATTTCCTTGAACGGTATTGTTTATTCGGAATCGGTGCGCATTGGTGGCGACCGTTTCGACGAAGCCATTATCAGTTATGTTCGCCGTAACTACGGCACCTTAATCGGCGACTCCACCGCTGAACGCATCAAGCAAGAAATCGGCAGCGCCTACCCGGCGGATGAAGTGCGCGAAATCGAAGTGCGCGGACGTAATTTGGCGGAAGGTGTGCCGCGCAGCTTTACCTTGAACAGCAATGAGATTCTTGAAGCCTTGCAAGAACCGCTAGCGGGCATTGTCAGCGCAGTTAAATCAGCGCTAGAACAAACGCCGCCGGAACTCGGTTCGGATGTTGCTGAACGCGGCATGGTACTCACGGGCGGTGGCGCCCTCTTGCGTGATTTGGATCGACTGTTGATGGAAGAAACTGGCTTACCGGTTATCGTTGCCGACGACCCCCTCACCTGCGTTGCACGCGGCGGTGGCAAAGCCTTGGAAACGATGGATCAACACGGCGGCGAATTATTCGTTACCGAGTAGGCACTATTCTTACCGATCACATTAACGAAATACTGGCCGATTGTTCTTGGCTACGCCCGCTAGGGCGTGGCCAAGATGCAGCAGACCGTGCGCG
>JANOTC010000656.1:0-16263 GCA_031416175.1 Gammaproteobacteria bacterium | reverse complement strand
GGCCTTGAATCGCAACCAGGCCGGTCGGCTCGGAATTGACTATAGGCGCACGGGACGCAAAATCGTCATGTCGACGGCCTCCGGTGAAGCGGCGGGGTATGCCGTTACCTTGGCGACGGTAAAAGTGGGGCCTATCGAGTTGAAGAATATTGAAGCCGTGATAAGCGATAATGACTTTCCGCAAGACGCCTTGTTGGGCATGACATTTCTCAGCAAGCTCGAAATGAATCGCAGCGCGGATACAATGACGCTTAAGAAGAAATAAGCAAGAAATTACGGCTAAAAAGGATGGTTGTTCGTGTTGGTTCGGGCTTGCCTGCCAGGTAGTGCGGGCGTAGCGAAAGTCGCCTGTGCTTGGCAATTGCAGCGGCGACGGCTATTATTGGTTATTCCATTGAGTTACTCCCCAGCTCTCATCGCAGGGTACGTGTACGGATCGAAGAGTCGACCCATTCACGCTGCGAGCCGCGATCAATCCTACTTTCATCGACAGACATGACGGGTACAGAATGGCCGATAAATTAATCATTTTCGACACGACTTTGCGCGATGGCGAGCAAAGCCCCGGCGCGTCGATGACGCGGGACGAAAAGGTTCGCATTGCCAAAGCCTTGGAGCGGATGCGGGTGGACGTGATCGAGGCGGGATTCCCGATTGCCAGCCCCGGCGACTTTGAGTCCGTGCAGGCTGTCGCCGCCGCGATCAAAGAGAGCACCGTGTGCGGGTTGGCGCGGGCTTTGGACAAGGATATTGATCGCGCAGGCGAGGCCTTGCGTCCGGCCAAGCGCTCGCGCATTCACACGTTTATTGCGACGTCGCCGATTCATATGAAAATGAAACTGCGTATGGAGCCAGATCAAGTGGTCGAGCAGGCCGTGCGAGCCGTCAAGCGAGCGCGCCAGTTTACCGATGATGTCGAGTTTTCCCCCGAAGATGCCGGACGTTCGGAACTAGATTTCCTCTGTCGCGTGGTCGAGGCGGTGATCAACGCCGGTGCCACCACGGTCAATATTCCTGACACCGTGGGCTACAACTTGCCCGAATATTTCGGGCGACTGATTCGCGATTTACGTGAGCGTGTGCCCAATTCAGATCGCGCGATTTTTTCCGTTCATTGTCACAACGACTTGGGCTTGGCTGTCGCCAACTCCCTTTCCGCCGTGATGAATGGGGCGCGACAAGTCGAATGCACCATCAATGGTTTAGGTGAGCGCGCAGGCAATGCCGCGCTGGAAGAAGTGGTGATGGCGATCCGCACGCGCCACGATATTTTTTCCTGCGAAGTCGGCATTGATACAACACAAATTGTACCCATCTCACGATTAGTGTCAGGCATCACTGGCTTTGCGGTGCAACCCAATAAGGCGATTGTGGGCGTCAATGCGTTTGCGCATGAATCCGGCATTCATCAAGATGGTGTGCTCAAGAGCCGCGAAACCTACGAAATCATGCGCGCCGAGGATGTGGGTTGGAGCGCGAATCGCATGGTGTTAGGCAAACATTCGGGTCGCAATGCGTTTCGCTCGCGCATGAAAGAACTGAGTTTCGTGTTTGAAACAGAAGAAGAACTTAATATTGCCTTCGCGCGCTTTAAAGATCTCGCCGACAAGAAACACGATATTTACGATGACGATTTGCAAGCCTTGGTTACAGAAGCCGCGTTAGAAGCGGAGAACGAATACATTCAGCTGGTGGCGCTGAAAGTGTGTTCCGAAACGGGCGAAACGCCTAACGCAACCGTGACCGTGCGCGTGAATGATTTAGAACATGTTGGCCAGTCGCTCGGCGGTGGCCCGGTTGACGCGGCGTTTAAAGCAATGGAAACAGTGGTGCATAGCGGAACAACGTTAACGCTTTATTCTGTGAATGCGATTACCAGCGGAACCGATGCGCAAGGTGAAGTGACGGTACGCTTGGAAAAAGGTGGGCGTATGGTCAATGGTCAAGGCGCGGACACAGATATCGTCATTGCATCGGCGAAAGCCTATGTGCATGCGCTGAACAAAATATTGCAACCTGCTGAGCGCGCGCATCCGCAAAATGGCAACGTGTGAGTGAGTAATCTTGCGGGTTTACTGCTATGTCGTTGACGCATCGGCAACGCCTCTACTTGCAGGCGATGGAAATTCCCATTTGGGAGTCGCGTGCAGATAAGGCGCCGGGCCAAGACGCGGCAGTGGCTGCGCCGATAGCGAGTCTTGATTGGCCTGCATTGCGCGCACAGGTGGCCGGTTGCCAGGCGTGCTCGCTGCACAAAACACGCACGCAAACGGTATTCGGGGTCGGTGACGTTAATGCCCAGTTGATGATTATTGGCGAGGCGCCAGGCGAGGATGAAGATCTGCAAGGCGAACCCTTCGTGGGGCGAGCGGGGCAACTGTTAAGCGAAATGTTGTTTGCGATGGGTCTAAAGCGTGAACAAATTTATATCGCCAATATTTTGAAATGCCGACCGCCCAATAATCGCGATCCCTTAGTGGAGGAAGCGGCGAAGTGTAAGCCGTATTTGTTGCGACAAATTGAGTGGGTGCAACCTCGGCTAATCCTCGCGGTAGGCAGAGTGGCGGCGCAGAATTTGTTGCAGAGTGACGTAGCGATTGGTGAATTGCGTGGAAAAGTGCATGACTTGCCAGGGGCAAAGGTTCTGTTGGTGGCCACTTACCACCCGGCGTATCTTTTACGTTCGCCGTTAGAGAAGCGCAAAGTGTGGAACGATTTGCGGTTAGTGATGCAGTATATGCGCACCATGGCGCAAACGTGACAGAGCCAGTGGATTATCTATTCCGCACGATGACGGAAGACGATCTTGATGCCGTCATGCGCGTGGAGCTATCCGGTCATGTGTATCCATGGTCGGCAAAGATATTCATGGATTGTATGCGCACAGGTTATCGCTGTGAAGTCGTGGAGTGGCAAGCGGAAATTGTTGCGTTTTCGGTGATACAACTGATCGTCGGCGAGGCGCATATTTTGAATGTGTGCGTACACTCTGATCGCCGTCAACATGGCTTGGGTTCGAAAATTTTGAGCAATGTTCTCGACATTGCAGAAAAAGGTAAGATTCATTCTATTTTCCTCGAAGTGCGCCCGTCTAACCGCGCTGCGCTCAATTTATACGAGAAATTTGGTTTTATTGAAGTGGGGCTGCGCAAGCAATACTACCCAACGGCGAATGGGCGGGAAGATGCGCTGATATTGGCGAAAGAGTTATATTTTGGCGTGGCATGAATTCGACCTGTGTTGGCGCCGGATTAAGAATCTAATTTGTATTCACATGAGTTGTTATGGCTAGTCATACTGAAGAAGTCGCGCGTAGGCGCACATTTGCGATTATTTCGCACCCGGATGCGGGTAAGACCACGATTACGGAAAAGCTGTTGTTGTTCGGAGGTGCCATTCAATTTGCTGGCACAGTGAAGGGGCGTAAGGCCTCTCGTCACGCGACGTCCGACTGGATGGAGTTGGAAAAGCAACGCGGAATTTCGGTCACGTCCTCCGTCATGCAATTTCCCTATGCGGGTTCTATTGTGAACTTGCTGGATACGCCAGGACACGAAGACTTTTCCGAAGATACCTACCGCACGCTCACCGCCGTTGACTCGGCCTTGATGGTGATCGACAGTGCTAAGGGCGTGGAAGAGCGCACCGTCAAGTTGATGGAAGTGTGTCGATTACGTGATACGCCCATCTTGACGTTTATGAACAAGTTGGATCGCGAAGGTCGTCCGCCCATTGAAGTGATGGACGAGGTGGAGACCGTACTGAAAATTCAGTGCGCACCGATGACCTGGCCGCTCGGCATGGGCAGCCGTTTTAAAGGCGTGTTTCACCTCTACACAGATCGCGTGCAGTTGTTTAGTTCAGGCAAGGGCGATCGAATTCAAGAAGGCGAAATCGTTCAAGGCCTGGACAATCCGCGTTTGGTGGAGTTGTTCGGTACCTACATGGTGGAAGAATGGCGTGAGGAAATCGAATTGGTGCGCGGCGCCAGCAATGTGTTCGATCACGCGGCGTTCTTGGCAGGCAAGCAAACCCCGGTTTATTTCGGTTCGGCGATCAATAATTTCGGTGTTAAAGAATTGTTAGACGCTTTGGTGCAATTCTCGCCACCGCCACAACCTTGCCCGACGACCACGCGAATGGTCGATGCCAATGAGGACAAGTTCACGGGTTTCGTATTCAAGATTCAGGCTAACATGGATCCGCAACACCGTGACCGCATCGCCTTCTTGCGGATCTGTTCTGGACGCTATTCCAAAAGCATGAAAATGCACCAGGTGCGTTTGGATCGCGATGTGCAAATCGCCAATGCGATTACCTTCATGGCGCAGGAGCGCGAGCGTGTGGAGGAAGCCTTCGCTGGGGATATTATCGGCCTACACAACCACGGCACGATTCAAATCGGCGACACCTTTACCATGGGTGAGGATCTCAAATTCACCGGCATTCCGCATTTCGCCCCGGAATTGTTTCGACGTGCGCGTTTGCGCGACCCCTTGCGCATGAAAGCCTTGCTAAAGGGTCTCGAACAATTGAGTGAAGAAGGTGCGACCCAGCTCTTTAAGCCGTTGAGTAGTAATGACCTGATTTTGGGCGCAGTTGGCATATTGCAGTTCGATGTGGTCGCCTTCCGCTTACAAAGCGAATACAAAGTCGATTGTGCGTTTGAGCCTGTCAACGTCGCGACCGCGCGTTGGGTGTATTCGAAAGACCCGAAGAAATTGGAAGAGTTTCGCAAGAAAGCCTTCGATAATTTGGCGCTCGATGGTGCAGGCGGATTAACTTATATTGCACCGACACGCGTGAACCTAGAACTTACGCGCGAACGTTGGCCGGATATCGAGTTTCGTGCCACGCGTGAACACGCCTAAGCGATGGTCAAGGACGCGCCCCTGCGACTGTTCGACTCCCATTGCCATCTCGATTGCGAGGAATTTGAGTCGGATCGGGCGCAGGTCTTGGCGCGCTGCAAAGCGCTGGGTTTAGTTGGCATTGCGCTGCCGGGTGTGACGGAGGCGGGTTGGGATCGGTTGTTAGATACTGCGGCCTCCGATCCGATATTTTATCCCACGCTGGGTCTGCACCCTGTGTACATCGCCGAGCACCAAGACGCGCATTTAATTCGCCTCGAACGTGAAATTGCCAGTCGAAAATTGGCGGCTATCGGCGAAATCGGTTTGGATTATTTCGTCGATGGCTTGGACTACGCGCGTCAAATGGCGATATTTAATGCGCAACTCGCCATCGCGGCGGCGGCGAAATTGCCTGTGATGCTTCACGTACGCAAAGCGCACGACGACGTGCTGGCATGTTTACGGCGGTCGCCTAACGTCGGTGGCGTGGTTCATGCGTTCAGCGGCAGTGAACAGCAAGCGCAAACCTACGTCGATTTGGGTTTCAAGCTCGGTTTTGGTGGTGCAACCACCTACGACCGTGCCCTCAAGCTGCGTCGACTCGCGCGCGATCTCCCTCTATCCGCCATCGTGCTTGAGACCGATGCGCCCGATATTCCCTTGTCGACCCATCGTGGCGAGCGCAACAGCCCGGAATACCTGCCAGAAGTGCTGGCATGCATCGCGCAATTGAGGAGTGAAAGCGAGGCGCATGTGGCGGAGGAAACTACGCGCAACACGATGGCGTTGTTTTCGCGGTAGATCGCCGCTAATAACCTGATCTTAGCCGACGAACTGCGTTTTTGGGTCGGGGGTTTCAAGTTCGTGCGGTGAGGCGCCCCGCTTTACTTAGGTCAACTAAATAAATAGACTAGGTTTAATAGGTTGGTTCAAGATATAGGAGGCTTAGCCATGCGCTCAGTCAATCTACATGATGCTAAAACCCATCTCTCGGAGCTGGTCAGCGCGGCGGCAGCCGGTGAGGAAATCATCATTGCGAGGGCGGGTAAGCCACTAGCGCGCTTGTTACCTTTGGAAAAGGCAGAGCCTCGGCAAGCGGGGTTGGCCAAGGGCCATTTGACTGACGCGTTCTTTGAGCCTTTGCCTGAAGAAGAGTTGAAGCTATGGGTGCAATGTCGGATCTCATTCTCGATACGCATGCGCTATTGTGGTGGCTCTATGATGACGAGCGGCTCTCGTCAAAGGCGCGTGCAGCGATTGCTAGTCCAGAGCATCGAATATGGGTTAGCGCCGCATCGGCGTGGGAAATCGCCACCAAGGCGCGGATTGGTAAGTTGCCTGAAGCGGGTGATGTCCCGCATCGGTTGCCGCACTATCTTCGTCACGCACGTTTTTTAGAGCTAAGCGTGACGATCGAGCACGGCCTCAAGGCAGGTGCGTTACCGGGTCCGCATCGTGACCCGTTTGATCGTATGTTGATTGCGCAATCGTTAGCCATTGGCTACCCCGTTGTGACGACTGATGCCGTGTTTCGCGACTATGGCGTGAGCGTTATTTGGTAAGGATTATTGACCCTTCAATGGATATCCCCGAAGGCGCCGGTTTATGGGCGTTGTTTGCGAGTGCCTTTATTTCTTCCACCTTGTTACCCGGCGGTTCTGAGGTTCTTCTCGGTTACCTTGCGCAACAAGGCGCGCATTCGCGTGAAATATTATTGCTCGTCGCTACCACGGGAAACACCTTAGGCGGAATGACGTCTTGGGGTTTAGGCTACTGGCTGGCGCACCGATTTCCCGACAAGAGGAATGATCCAAAACATGCCAAAGCCTTGGCCCGCGTACAGCGCTGGGGTAGCCCGATCCTGTTGTTGTCGTGGCTGCCTTTAATCGGCGATCCACTCTGTTTGGCGGCAGGATGGCTACGCATTAACGGATTCGCCGCGCTGATGTTTATCGCGCTGGGCAAAACTCTGCGGTACGCCGTGATATTATGGGCTGTCGAAAGTTATTTGAGGTAGAGCGGATGCTGTTTTTGCGTTTGCCTGAAAATCAGCGGGGCCGCGATTTCGTGATTGGCGACATTCACGGTTATTTCGATTTGTTCGACAACTTGTTGGAACAAGTCAGCTTCGATCCGCGCGTGGATCGATTGATTAGCGTGGGTGATTGTATTGACCGAGGTCCGTTCAGCGAGCGGGTAACGGAATATCTGGGTTTGCCCTGGTTTTTTTGCTTGCGGGGTAATCACGAAGACTTGTTGCTCGACGCCGTAGACCACGAGCCGGGCGCCTATGACATGTGGATTCGCAACGGCGGCATTTGGTCAGAACATGTGCATGAATCGCTGTTATTAGAATTAGCCGCGCATTATCGAGAATTGCCTTGGGCGCTGGAAGTCATCACCCGCAATGGCAAAGTTGGTGTGGTGCATGCGAACCCGCTCACCAATATGAGTTGGCCTGACTTCGCTAATAATCTCGAACGTAATCAACTTACCCTTAATGAACGTAAATCGCTGGCTTGGTCGCGTGAGCGGTTTAAATTGTTGCAACGTACCCAGTTGTACCCCGGCACCGTGCGCGCCGATCCGATTGCCGGTGTGCACCGGGTTTATGTCGGACACAGCATCGTCCGCGAACCCAGTCTGTGCGCCAATGTGGCGTT
This sequence comes from Gammaproteobacteria bacterium, assembly GCA_031416175.1. Taxonomy (GTDB): domain Bacteria; phylum Pseudomonadota; class Gammaproteobacteria; order S012-40; family S012-40; genus JANOTC01. The sequence continues at coordinate 8,747 of JANOTC010000656.1, read as the reverse complement.
TATTGATACGGGTGTTTATGTCGGTGGTCGGTTGTCCATGGTCGAGTTGGCGAGTGAGTCAGTGTATTCTGTGGAAGCGCCTGCATCCGAGCCTGCGCCGTCGAATATTGATTGGTAAGCCTGGCGACCTAATTTGATTACAACAATTTCTCCAATTCCTTCCACACGTTTGCCAATAATATGGGCTGTGCCTTCGAATTGGGGTGAATTTGATCGGCTTGGAAGTAATCGCGATTGTCGCCGATTCCTTCCAAGAAGAACGGAACTAAGCGTAACTTAAAACGCTCCGAGACTGTGGTGTAGGTTTGCGCAAATTGTTGCGTGTATTGGGGGCCATAATTCGGCGGCAGTTGCATGCCAACCAAGAGCACTTTCGCTTTGGCGTGTTGGCAAAGTGTCACAATGGCTTGCAAATTGGTGCGCATTTTTTCGACCGGTTGACCACGCAAGCCGTCGTTTCCGCCCAATTCAACAATGACGATGCGCGGCTGATGGGTAGTGAGTGCTTTGGGTAATCGTGACAACGCGCCGTCTGTGGTGTCGCCCGTAATACTTGCGTTAACCACGCGCATTGGCGAGCCGCGTTGGGCGAGTTGACTTTGCAATAAATCGACCCAGCTTTCGCCGCGCGCGAGGCCGTGGCCCGCGCTTAAACTATCACCTAACACCATCAATACGGGTGACGCAGCAACGCTAGGAAAGGCCGCCAGCCATAAGCATCCAAATAGAAACCATCGAGGAATCATGAGCCACACCCACACGCCGGTACTTGTTGTTGAAAAACTCGGAAAGCGGGTTGACATGCCCGAAGGTCAACTCGAAATCCTCTCTGATATTGATCTTAGCATTTTCAGTGGCGAGTCCATCGCCATTGTGGGGCCGTCGGGTTCGGGAAAATCGACATTGCTCGGAATACTGGCGGGCCTTGATATACCCACAAGCGGCCGCGTACTGCTTAACGGCGAAGACTTTTTCCGACTCGACGAGGACGGACGTGCGCGCCAACGCGGTGCATTAATTGGTTTCGTGTTTCAATCTTTTCAACTGCTTCCCAGCCTCACCGCGCTGGAAAATGTGATGTTGCCGTTAGAGTTAAACGACCTACCACACCCAGTGGAAACGGCAACGGATGTGCTGCAACGGGTTGGTCTTGGGGCACGCTTGCAACATTATCCTCGACAACTTTCTGGCGGCGAACAGCAGCGCGTGGCGATTGCGCGCGCGTTTGCGCCCAAGCCAAAACTCCTATTAGCGGATGAACCAACAGGCAATTTGGACAGTCGCACCGGTGGCCAAGTCATTGATCTTTTATTCGAGCTAAATAAAGAGCGTCAAACCACATTAGTGTTAGTCACTCACGATGATAATCTGGCGCGACGGTGCTCGCGACGAGTAGTAATGACGTCTGGCCAAATGAGCGAGCACGCATGAGCGCCAATTTAGCGCTCGCCATGCGTTTACTTCGGCGCGAATGGCGCGCGGGTGAGTTGCGCGTCTTATTATTCGCACTCGTTATTGCGGTGGCGTCGGTCACCTCGGTCAGCTTTTTCACCGACCGCGTTTATCAAGCGCTGCTCAGCCAAGCCAGTGATTTGATGGGTGGCGATTTGGTGGTGAGTTCCGATCACGCACTGGCACCGGATTATGCAGCGCAGGCGATCACTCGCCAATTACAGGCCGTGGAAACACGCACGTTTCCGAGCATGGTGTTGGGGCCTAAAGGCGCCCAATTGGCCATGCTAAAGGCGGTTCAAACTGGCTTCCCATTGCGCGGTACATTACGTGTTACGGATGCGCCGTTCGCGCCGGATCGTGTGGCGGATGGTATTCCCAAGCTAGGCACGGTGTGGGTGGAGCCGCGTGTCATAACGGCTCTCGGCGTAAAGACGGGCGATACGGTCACGTTGGGCGCGAAAACGTTTACGGTGGCTGCCGTTCTGACGGGTGAACCTGGTCGCGGCGGTGACATGTTTAATATTGCACCCCGCGTACTCCTCAATCTCGATGACTTGGCTGCCACGCAATTGGTGCAGCCCGCGAGCCGTGTGGGATTCGCGCTGTTGCTGGCGGGTCCAGCACCGATTATCGCCGATTACCGTCTCATGGTGGAAGCCAAAGCCGAGCGCGGCGTCAGTGCGCAAGGTGTGCAAGACGCTCGACCTGAAATTCGCGTGGCCTTAGATCGCGCCGGGCGATTCCTCTCTATTGCGGCCTTGTCGAGCGTTATTCTCGCCGGTGTGGCGATTGCCCTCGCCGCGCGCCGTTTTGCGCGCCGCCACCTCGATTCATCGGCCGTCATGCGTTGCTTAGGGGCTAGCCAACAAACCATCGCGCGCATTTATGCGTACCAAATGTTAGTGCTGGGTGTGGCGGGCAGTTTGCTCGGTTGTTTGCTGGGCTATTTCGCGCATTTAGCGTTAGTGGCCGCGCTCGGATCGCTGGTGGGCGTCGACCTGCCGGCGCCGTCCTTTTTGCCGGCAGGCGTCGCCTTTACGACCGGCATCGCTACTTTAATCGGTTTCGCTATGCCACCGTTATTGCAGCTAAAAAACGTTCCCGCGCTACGTGTGTTGCGTCGCGAGCTGGGCGCCCTGGGTGCGCCCGGAAAGCTCACCTACGGCCTAGGTTTATCCGTTCTGGCGGGGTTGATGTTCTGGCAAGCCGGTGACGTCAAATTAGGTGCCTACGTAGTCGGCGGAACACTGGTAGCCTTGATCCTGCTGGTTCTAATCGCCCTCGGCATGGTGAGCGCATTGCGTGTGTTGCGTGGTCGACCCGGATCGTCTTGGCGTTTCGGACTAACGAATATCGCACGTAGATCAGCCGGAAGTGTGGTGCAAGTAGTCGCGTTCGGGTTGGGGATCATGGCCTTAATGCTACTTACCGTTTTGCGCGGCGAACTCCTAGATGAATGGCAAAAAACCTTACCCGAAGACACGCCGAATCGTTTTCTCATCAATATTCAGCCCGCGCAAATCGATGAGCTAAAGAAATTTTTCGCTGATAATGGCGTAAAGGCGCCTGACTTTTACCCGATGATCCGCGCGCGACTCGAAGCAATTAACGACAAAATCGTTAACACGACCACCCTGCAAGACGAGCGTGCGCGCCGCCTCGCCGAACGCGAATTCAATCTTTCTTGGGCTGACACCTTGCCGAAGGATAATCGCATTGTGGAAGGAAAATGGTGGAGTCCGCCAGACTACAATAAACCTTTGTTGTCCATCGAAGAAGGCATCGCCAAGACGCTAGGAATCAATCAAGGTGATCGGCTCACCTATTCCGTCGCAGGCGAGAAATTTACCGGCGAAGTCGCGAGCGTTCGCGCGGTGGAATGGGATTCGTTTCGCGCCAATTTTTTCGTCATGGGCGCACCCGGCTTTCTAAATAATTTTCCAGCGACGTATATGACGAGTTTTTACCTGAACGGGGACCGACATCAGCTCCTCAACGACTTATTGCAACGCTATCCCAATGTTACTGTGATTGACGTAGCGGTTATTATGGCGCAAGTGCGTTCCATCGTTGATCGCGTGACCATGGCGGTGGAATATGTGTTTTTATTTACGCTGGCTGCAGGCTTGGTAGTCCTTTATGCAGGGATTCAAGCAACGCAAGATGAGCGCTTATTGGAAAATGCAATTTTACGCACGCTGGGTGGAAGTCGTCGCCAAATCATGCAAGCATTGGCGGCAGAATTCGGTGCGTTGGGCGCGTTAGCTGGCCTTATGGCAACGGCGCTCGCGGCGATATTGGCCTACGTGTTAGCCACACAAGTGCTCAATGTGCCCTACCATATCAGCCCAATATTGTGGATATTGGGTGTGTTAGGTGGCACCCTTGGCGTCGGCATGGCGGGCGTTTTAGGCAGCCGACATGTGGTGTCCCAGCCGCCGTTGGCAACGCTACGGCGGGTGACGGCATAATCCATATTGCAGGACTCAAGGGCTAACTATTACCAGGTAACAAATCACGGACGCCGCCAGTGGCTTTTTGTAGCCAGCCTTCGTTGGTAACCGGTTGCACTACATTCTTACCGTTGAGCCGATCCAGTTTAGCCATTTCATTGGCAACGCTCGGTAAAGACTTCAACGCGTTGAGCTCGTCGATATAGCCCACCGCTTGTGCCTGCAGTTTGGCGTCCAAATCTTTTGGCCGCGCATCCCCGTAATGCCATTTTCCATGCTCATCTCGCCAGCGGTGCAAGCTGCTGGCGTCGGCGCTCTTGGCCATCAGATTGGCAGGCACTATCGCTGCAATGTCCATGGTCGCTGTGCCATTGTCAGCGAGGGTATAGTGGTAAACCGCCCACCCAGCCGCACCGGCAACGATATAGAGCGATAAAAATATAAGTGACTTCATCTCCAATCCTTTTCGCAGGGGGTCTTGATAGGGTTATCGGCCATTCCGGCCGTTTTTCAGCTGAGATAGTGTGACGGGAGTCGCGAAAGGGGTTTTGAGAACAACGCTTGCGTCGCCACGAAAAAGCGCCATAATGGAACGGCTGGGAGGCTACTAAAAATACCAAGGATACACGGACGAACCTACGAGGGACGATCCGCAGGGACTCTCCAGCCGCACGGAAGCGGCAATTATCGCTTCCTTGAACGGTTCATGCCGCGTGCCTAAACCCCAGTCGTCACGCGTCTTCGACAGATTCCAGTCAAACTGCAGCGATTACACGTCGCCTGATCGCCCCAGGCGGTCAGCGGATGGCCGCCCTTGATTAGCCGCGTCATTTCCACCAATCGTTCTCGAATATCGGTCGTTAAGTGGTTAAGGTCCTCGCCTTCCAATGTCCCTTTTTCCTTCGGACGCGCGACACCCAAATCCATGTACTCGGCGCGGGTAACGGTGGGATTGTTCAAGGCCAGTGCGTAATGCGGCAGTTGCACGGCTTCACCTGTATTGATCTCGCGATTGCTGGGGATATGGCCGGTCTTATAGTCGACTATAGCGACGGATGTGCCGTCTGAGTCCAGACGATCAAGGCGTCCACTGCAACGATGTACTCCGTCATAGGCTGTGTCGACACGCAGTTCCGCTTCCGCCACATGCCAAGTGGGGCTACGTTTATTTTGCCAGTCAATATATCCCGGGAGTCGACTCTCCCATTGATGGAGCAAGCCACGGTGCTGAAAATTGTCCTCCACATCGGCGGCGAATACGGCGCGAGAAATTATCCGAAGCATATTGATCGCTGCTGCACGGTTTTCAGTCGTTAGGGGTAGCATGAACGGACCCGGCAAGCCATCAACGCCCACATGAAACGCGTGCAAGCAACGGTGCACGCGCTCGCCATAATCACCACGCTCTAACACTTCACGTACTGCGTCTGGCGCGCGCAATTTCAATATCACGCCAGCAAAAAATTTGTATGGGCAATCAATTAGATGCTGGTGGTCTGTTGCGGAAATCTTGTCAGGAAAAAGCCGGGCGGACACATGCGGAGCTTGTGCGATAGGTGGTTGCGGAAGCACGTGTTCGCACGCGGCGATAAGCGTGTGCTCGCTAGTAGCCTGAAATAATAATTCGTTGTCGCGCAGGGTGACACCATAACTGAGTTGGTGAAACGATTCGATTAACTCAATCCACGGACTCGGTTGGCTCACGTGTTCAGCGGCGTGCCAACTCACCAAAACGCGCGGTGCCGCGTGCAAAAGTTGACGGAATTGATGAAAGCGTACCGATAAATTTTCTACGCGGGGCGGTAGTCCGAGTTCCATTCGAACGCTGTCATTAAAAAAAGGCGTTTCGCTTGGGCGGCCAGGTAAAGTATCACGACTGGCGCCGCCAATAATGAGGCCTTCAAAGCGGAGTAGGGCACTTTGTGCTAAGGAAAGTAACTCAACACGCTTGTCCGGTGCGCCCTGCGGGTGAAAGGTTTTACGCTCCAATGCGCGGCCTAGCCATGTTCGAAAACCTTGCCAGTCCAGCCACGCTTCTTCCGCGATAGGTTCGGTAACGAGGTTGTCTAACACGTCTAACAAACCACGACCGGCTGCATCATTTTCCAATGCGTGTTGCACACCTAGGCGCTGCAAACTTTGTTGTAAAGCGAACACATACTGCCTGGGGCGACTGAGCGACTGAACACGTATGGAAACAAGCGGCTCGGCCGCGTGCTCAACGGCACCCAGCACGCTGAGTATTCCTGCATCGCCGGTCTCACGCGTTGCGTCAGTTAGCCCCATTCGATGTCCGCGTGCAACACAGGCGCGACGATAACGATCTAAGCCGCGCGCAATATTCTCATTAACAATGATGTCGTTGTGCAGGCGATAGACGTGGCGCAGGTGTTCAGCACGATCTGTGTTAGGGAGTGTAAAAGGCGATTTGAGTGTATCGAGCAAGGGTCGATAGGCAAAGTCTTCCTCGATGGTTTGTAACCACGTTTCCACTGCGGCGGCAGCGGAGGTCGTCGATAACGCCCAGCCCGCCCGGTCGACGACAGCGATACCACTTCTTTCCAACAAGGCACGAACACGGCGCGCGAGTTGACGGTCTTCGATCACCAAGCCCACAGGGTGCACGCCCGACTGTAACCAACGGCGAGTTTGAACTTCAACGGCGCGCGCTTCATCTTCAAAACTATGGGCGGCCAGGCTACGCAAACGGCTACGCACCGGGCTGACCGGCATGCGGTAAAGCTGTTGTTTTGCGCGCAGGATGAGCGGAGTCTGGCCATCGTCAAACACGCTATCAAAAAACTTGGAATAACTTGAGGTGGAATTGGCATTCGACGAATCAATGCCCAGTGCATGTGTTAGTTTCACCAACGGCGTGTCCGGGTGAAAGTTCTTGTCGTGGGCTTGTCCATGCAAAATTAATGTTAGCGCGCCGTGTGCCAAAAGGTGCTTAAACCATTCCTGTTCCGGGGGGGAAAGCGTGACGAAGCCGACGGCATAAAAACGACGCGAGTCAGGTGCGTTTTCGGACAAACTGGCCAATCGCGCCGCGTAGTCAAATCCCGGGTCGGCGCGTTCGTGCGCAGCCAATTGTTCGTGCCATGCAATCCACAGCGTGTGAATAACTCGCGCCTCGACGCCAAGGGCAGCGTAGTAGGACGATGTGGGTCCATAAGCGAGCGTCATATGCGCAAGGAATTCGTCGAAATTCGGGCTAACTGGGACACGATGGGCGGTCAGTTCATCAAAAAAGTCGAGCAGCGCGTCGGCCAGCGCCCAGGGATTGGCGTGCGGTAGGAAATTGGCGTGAAGTTGAATTGTCTGTGCAAGTAAAAGCGCACGCGACTCCGTGCCAAGGACAGGCAGGTTGGGCGGGACGCTACGCGAAACCCATTCTGTGAGCGTGTGGATGTGCGGGCCGAGCAGACCCTGCTGGCCAAACTGCGCGCGCGCAATATTTAGTAACAGTGCACGAAGTCGCCCCGCCGCCAGATTGTCCGGCAAGAAAACGATGACGTGTGTGAGGTCCGGTAGGTGCGCTTGTTCGGCAGCGACAAGACGACGCGCCAGATCGGCTAGCGCGTCGTCGTCATAGGGCGTGAGAAAAACCTGGGACACATCCCCGGCCGGAAAGTCTTACCGTTCCAACAGCGCAAGTTTATTTGGCTTACCATCCCAGTCCGCCGCGTCAGCCGGGGCCGGTTTCTTTTCGGTGAGCACGGGCCATTTCTTTGCAAGCTCCGCATTCAGGGCAATGAAAGCCTCTTGCCCCGCAGGCACGTCATCCTCCGCGAAAATGGCCTGAGCTGGGCATTCTGGCTCGCACAGCGTACAGTCGATGCACTCGTCTGGGTCGATTGTTATAAAATTGGGTCCCACGTGGAAACAATCCACCGGGCAGACCTCCACACAATCCATGTATTTGCATTTAATGCAGTTTTCCGTGACAACGTACGTCATTTGAGTGCCAGCGCTCCTAGTTCATGCCTTACGACGGGTATTCTAGCCGGAAAGCGCGTGGAGATCACCACGATTGTTCCGAGGTTACGTCGTTCGAGCGTCGGCGAGTGCATGGTCGCGAGCAAATTGACTTCCATTGCTTGACAACGTCCCTCGCAATCGCCTTTAATCGCCGTTCAAGCAATGAACGCATCGCTCCATTTTCGCTCCCATTATCGCAAAACGGACTCCATGCTCGACGACGAGACACGCTTCCGACTGTTAAAGCAACTACACGCCAACCCTGACCTCAGTCAGCGTGAATTGGCGCAGGAGTTGGGCATCAGCGTGGGCAAAGTCAATTATTGCATGCGGGCGCTGGTTGATAGAGGCTGGGTAAAGGCGCGAAACTTCCGTGATAGTCCCAAGAAAAAAACCTACGCGTATTTAATCACGCCCAAAGGCATGGAAGAAAAAGCGCAAGTCACGCTACGATTTTTGAAGCATAAAGTCGCTGAATATGAAACTTTGCAGCAAGAAATTCAATCGCTCCGGGCGGAAGTGCAGGCCATGACGCCCATGCCAATCCCTGGCGCAAAAGAACGGTAGAATACAACGCAGGCATGTGCCCGAAAATATGCGGGACGCACGGCCAAATCGAATTGACGCAACAGGAATAGGTTCAAAGCTTAAAATGGTAAAAAAAGCGCTAATTACAGGCATAACTGGCCAAGACGGTGCGTATCTCGCTGACTTTCTCCTAAAAAAAGGCTATGAAGTCCACGGTATTAAACGCCGCGCGTCGCTGTTCAATACTGATCGAATTGACCATCTTTACCAAGACCCTCACGTCAAAGACCGTCGCTTCATTTTGCATTATGGAGATCTCACCGATGCGTC
>JANOTC010000655.1:0-2675 GCA_031416175.1 Gammaproteobacteria bacterium | reverse complement strand
TGAGGCGCACGCCCGATATTTCCATGCCGCGATCAATGGCCTTACACATGTCGTAGATGGTCAGCAGCGCAACTTGAGTTGCACACAAGGCTTCCATTTCCATGCCAGTTTGGCCGTTGCAACGCACTGAGCAACGACAATAGACAGAGTTGGATTCCGGCTCAGGGGTGAGATCAAGCTCGACATTCGTCAGCAGAATGGGATGACACAATGGCACAAGGTCAGGCGTACGTTTGGCGCCCATGATACCGGCCACGCGCGCAATGCCTAACACATCACCTTTTTTATGCCCGCCGCGCATAATCATCGCCAAGGTTTCCGGAGCCATAATGATCCGACCTTCGGTAACGGCCTCGCGCGTTGTAATTTCTTTCGCGCCAACGTCAACCATATGGGCTTCGCCAGCAGCATTAAAATGCGTCAACTTGTTTTCCATGCGACCAATTCCCGCCAAGTGCAAAGCAAATTGTTAAGTTTTGATTCCCAACCTAGAACTGCGCCGAACCGCCGCCAAGCCATCCAATCACGCAATTTTGGCTGGAACATAAAGACAAACGGCCACCTTAGTGAGGTGGCCGTCGTATTAGATCAACCGCCGATTTGAGTCATGCTCGCTCGGCCTGCCCACTTCACCGTGGTCTCACGCATGGCCGACAACTTCTTAGACTCGAAACCGTCACGCGCCTTTTCCTTAAATGCCTTACGGAACAAAGCCACCACGTCTTCATCCGAGCAGCCGCCACGGATCATGTCACGCAGGCTGAACTCGCGGTCCGAATACAAGCAATTGCGAATACTACCGTCAGCCGTTAACCGAATTCGCGAGCAATTGCCGCAAAGGCTTCGTGTAAAGGCAGGGATAATCGCAATTTTGCCGGCATAGCCAGGCACTTGGAAAATATGATGTTCCGTTCGTGTTCCCGAAGCGAGTTGCAAATCAGAATAGGTGTCCTTGAGATGCTTAATCATGCTTTCGGCACTTAGGAAATGCTCGCCCGTTTCCCAAATTTGATGGGCATCGAATGGCATAAACTCAATAAACCGAACCGTTACGGGACTTTTCTTGGTTAGCTCGGTGAACTTCGTTAGCTCATCGTCATTGAACCCGCGCATCACAACGGTGTTCACCTTAACCCGTGGAAAGCCTAGCTCTATGGCCAAGTTGATGCTTTCCATCACCTTTTCTGAGCCGGTGCGACGGGTAATCTTGACGAATTTATCTGGATCAAAGGTATCGAGACTGATATTGACGCCCGTCAAGCCCGCTTCACGCAATTCTTTGGCGTATTTTGGGAACAAGATGCCATTGGTCGTCAAATGCACGGCCTTGATGCCGGGCGTGCGCGCTGCGCCTGCCACAAGCTTGACGATGTCTTTACGAACCAACGGCTCGCCGCCTGTGAACCGCACTTTTTTGGTTCCCATTTTCGCGAGCACACCAATGACGCGCTGAATTTCATCGGCGGTCATGATTTTGTCGACCTGTTGGAAGTCGACACCTTCTTCCGGCATGCAATATGTACAGCGCAAATTGCACTTTTCAGTTATCGCAATTCGCACGTAGTCAAACGTTCGCCCAAACGTATCCTGGAGAGGCGCATATTCCGTTGCACTCGCGGCCGACGAGGACAGGTTAGCACCCTGCCCTTGTCCTATTGCCACACCCTTGCCGTCGTTAGCCATGTGATTAATCAGCACTCAACACCCCCGGGACCATTTTATGTTTTTGTCAGCCGCGACTTTTTGAAACGGCTCACACAAATTCTGATTCGCTGGATGCGCATAATACCCGAGCAAATAAGTAAGCATTCAGGCTACTCGATTTTCACTAAGTTTACAACTGGAACCCGCGAATCGGCCCGTCTTCCCCCACCTTGCCACGCGCACCCCGCCCTTTACGAACAACACTACTATCCTATGCCGAACATGTGTGCCACCACAAGTAACACGCGTTCACCCACTGTTAGCCTACGTCCGAAACTACATGCAGGGAATCAGAACACCCCACCACATTTAACTTATCGTACCAACTTATGATTATATTTACCTTTTCTAACTACTTATTCAGCTTAGCTCAGTTCTGTCGCTTGTTCCAGACTAAGTCTAAATCTAATTGTTGACACCGAGGACAATTCCGGCGAAAGTTATTTGGTTAATTTTTCAACAACATACGGTGAGCCCATGAATACCCTGCAAGGAAGTTGGCAAGAATTGCGACCTATAAATATCGCTCGATCCCATCCAGCGGTGAGTCTTCATGGCAACGCTATCTACATATTCGGCGGCGGTGGCCCCAACTTTCAGAGCTTGAACAGTAGCGTACGCTTTGATATTGCAGAAAATAATTGGGTGCCGCTACGCGACATGCCGACCAAACGCTCCGGCACGGCGGCCTTTACAGTCGGCGATAAAATTTATGTAGTGGGTGGCGGGTTCAAAAAGCCTGACGGAAATTTTCAATTCCTGACCACAGTGGAAATTTACGATATCCCCAGCGATACGTGGGCAACTGGCCCTTCTCTTAACCAACCGCACGACTACCCGGCGGCCGCCATGCTAGACAACCAACTCTATATCTTTGGCGGACATCACCCTGATGCCTGCCTAGGCGGGCCACGCACTGACCCAGGATTCGACTACAGTGAACGATTGACGCCTGGCGACTCCGCCTGGAA
>JANOTC010000654.1:0-3326 GCA_031416175.1 Gammaproteobacteria bacterium | reverse complement strand
TAACTTTGGGCTGGCTGCTCGACTACGTGCGTGGTCTCCGGCGAATTTGTCCAAGCCTGTTACCATCCATGCGCCACTCAATAAGTCCAAATAATGCGCTAATGTGGTCGTGTTACCTACATCTTGTAATTGCCCGATCATTTTTTGGTACGACAATATTTGCCCAGAATACAAGCACCCCAGCACAAATAGACGGCGCAAAAGTGCGGGCTTATCGACGCGCGCTAATTGGAGTACATCGCGCGAAAGCGTTGGCTCGATAATGGCGTCCAACACGTACGCCTTCCAGCGAAACTCATCATCGACGAGTGTTGCTGCACCAGGATAACCACCAAAATAGATATAGCGATTTAAGTCCCAATCGAACGCTTCACGCATCTCTGAAAACGACCAGTGCGTGACACGTATGACTTCGAAACGGCCAGCCAGGCTTTCCCGCAAACCTTGTTGCATTAGAAATTGCGACGACCCGAGTAACACGATGCGTAAATCGCGGCCTGCAAACGCGTCTTCATCCCACAGCATTTTCACCGTGTCGGACCAACGCGGCACTTTTTGCACTTCGTCTAAAATCAGAAGGGTAGGTCCACGCACGGTCAGCATTCGCGCCACGTGCCACTGCTGCACGATCCAGTCTGCGCTGGGTGCAGCGGGCAAGTCGGCTGTCGAATAGTGGGTCTGACCGCCAAAACTGGCCATCGCCTGCCGCGCCAAAGTCGTTTTTCCAACCTGACGCGGTCCGGCCAAAATCTGCAGGAACCGCCTTGGCTCTCGCAGGCGGCTATTTAAAGTCGTGAGCTGAGCACGGCAGAACATGGTTTTCACCTATTACTCAATATAGTGAGTAATTTTGCACGTTCAATCGCCCAGACTCAATGCTTATCTTTGCCCGCCCTCAAACCAAATCCGTAATCGAGCGCAATTTGCCCAAATACTCGCGCGTGAGCACTTTGCTTTCTTCCACCGCCGGTTGATCAAATGGGTCAATGCCCATCAACTCGGCAATAACAACAATTTCCATTTCCATCAAAATAATCAATTCACCGAGTGCGTACGCATCGCGTTCAAGCAACGCCAAGGTGCGGCTAGGCCGTCCGCGTCGACTCAATGTGGTGCGTGTGGCCTTTAATTCGGACACAAACAGCTCGCCAATGGTGTGGCCGGCGAGCGGCTTAATCGCCTCGATTTCTTGGAAGCGCATGGGTATGCGACGGCCCATGAAACGAAAGCCGGGATCGGATAAGAAGGTAACTACCTTGTCGTCTGGCCCTTCCAATAACAATTGCAATTGCGAGTGTTGATCAGTAACGCCGTGCGCCTCAGTCGGTGTTATGCCACGGTTGCGTCCATTGGCGTCGATTTTTCCTAAACTCTCAGCACAAAGCTGTCGGAACCAGTTCACCACGAAGCGTAAGTTGTCCGCATACGGCATCACAACGCTGATGGTGCGATTGCGTTCGGTGTGAAGAAATTGCGCCACGCCGTTAAAAAATGCCGGATTTTCCATAATATCGGAAACCACGCAGCGTTGTGCCATGGAACGCGCGCCTTCCATAACGCCGTCTATGTCCACGCCGCCAATATAAGCGGGCAACAAACCGACAACCGAGAGTACCGAGAAACGTCCGCCGACGGGTGGGTGAGGAATGATTTCAATATTGAGGCGGCGACCGAGTTCCCAGACGGCACCATCTTCGTTTTCCGTCACAAATAAGCAATGTTTGGGAATGCATTCTTCGCCTAAGTGGTGTTCCATCACCGGTAACACGGTGAGAAATTGTGCGAGTGTTTCGGCGGTGTTGCCTGACTTAGAAATGACCAAAAGAAACGTGTTGTGCCAGTCGATTTTTTCGAGTTCGACTAACGTGGATGGATCCACATTATCGTAAAACGATACACGATTCATCGGGTCTAAATCGCCCAGTGTTCGCGCTAACATTTCTCCGCCCAAGGAGGAACCGCCAATTCCGAAAACGATGGTACGTTTGAAATTACGCGCGATGGCTTGGCCTTTGCGTTTAATGTCATCCAAATTCGTCGTGAACGGCAGATTTAGAAAAACGGGACTTTTACTGTCTAGCCACCCTTGGGCGCGCTCACGGAGCTTGTCTAAACGCGGCGAGAAAGCCTTAATGTCGTCTACGCTAACACCGCCATCGCCGATGCCGCTTTTCAGTAAGTTATTGTGGTCGATTGAAAGTCTAGATATTGTGCTCATTCACTCTCTCCATAGGTGATCCTTGTGCCTTCAAGCCGTGCGGTTAGTTAAGTTACGTTACCTAAACGGCATGAATAAGGAGCAATTTTCGAAAATTCACTTGATCTGCAACAATTAAGCCGGTTCTAAAATAATGGCGCCCAATGGCGGGATTGTTAGTTCCACCGAGTAGGGCCGACTCATCCACGGGATGGCTTCTGCGTGAACTAAACCACCATTGCCTTTATTGCTGCCACCATAAATCTCTGAGTCTGAATTGAGTATTTCCCGATAACTGCATTCGTAGGGTACGCCGAGTCGATAACCTTGGCGTACCATCGGCGTAAAATTAAGCACAACGATGACGACACGGTCGCCGTCCCTGCGCACATAGCTCAACACAGATTGGGTGGTGTCGTGACAGTCAATCCACTCAAATCCTTTCACATCAAAGTCTAAACGATGCAAGGCCGAGTGCGAGCGATAAAGTGAGTTGAGGTCGCCAACCAGCTTCAGCACGCCTTGGTGATACGGAAATTGTAGAACATACCAGTCCAATTCGGCGGCGTGATTCCATTCCGTGCCTTGGCCAAACTCACACCCCATGAATAACAACTTCTTGCCTGGGTACGTCAGCATGTAAGCGTAGAGTAGGCGCAAGCCAGCGAATTGCTGCCATTCGTCGCCAGGCATTTTATAGCGTAACGAGCCTTTGCCATGCACCACTTCATCGTGCGAAAACGGCAAAATGAAATTTTCGGTGTACGCGTACAGCATGCCAAATGTTAGGTTGTCATGGTTGTATAAGCGGTAAATCGGATCAGTGCTCATGTAGGCGAGGGTGTCGTGCATCCAGCCCATGTTCCACTTCATGCTAAAGCCTAAGCCGCCTAACCAGGTTGGGCGAGAGACCTGCGGCCACGAGGTGGACTCCTCAGCCATGATGAGCGTACCGGGCTGTTGGGCGTGGGTGACCTCATTGAGTTGACGCAAGAAATCGACCGCTTCTAAATTTTCCCGGCCACCGTACTTGTTAGGTAACCACTCGCCTTCTTTACGCGAGTAATCCAAGTAAAGCATCGAAGCTACGGCATCGACGCGCAGGCCATCCAAGTGAAATTCTTCGAGC
>JANOTC010000653.1:0-4029 GCA_031416175.1 Gammaproteobacteria bacterium | reverse complement strand
ACGTTGAAAGCGGGCTGCGGCATTGGCTATGAGTTTTCTACGCTACGCCCCAAAGGTGCCTATGTATCAGGCGCAGGGGCGTATACCTCCGGCCCGTTGTCGTTCATGGATATCTACGACAAAATGTGTTTCACTGTGTCCTCTGCCGGTGGCCGTCGCGGCGCCCAAATGGCGACGTTCGATATCGCACATCCTGACGTCACCGATTTTATTCGCGCCAAACGTGAAGATGGGCGCCTACGTCAATTCAATCTGTCACTACTCATCACTAAAGACTTCATGGAAGCCGTGAAGCATGATCGTGAATGGCGCCTCGCTTTCCCCATTTCGAAAAAAGAACAAGACACTGACAAAACCAATTTAAAAGATCTTGAAAACGTCGTATGGCGCGATTGGCCCACCACCAACGGTTACATCACCAACGAAGTGGGCGAAGTCGCTTGCCGCATTTATCGCAGCATTAAAGCGCGCCGTTTGTGGGACATCATCATGTCTTCCACCTACGATTTTGCTGAACCCGGCTTTATTCTCATCGACAAAGTCAATGAGATGAACAATAACTGGTTTTGTGAAAACATCCGCGCCACCAATCCGTGCGGCGAGCAACCCTTGCCGCCTTACGGCTCATGCCTGCTCGGCTCCGTGAATCTCACCCGCTTTGTGAAAATGCCCTTCACTGAGCTGGCTGAATTTGATTGGGAAGAGTTTCGCAAAACCGTCAATATATTCACTCGTATGTTAGACAACGTGGTGGAAATTAATGGTCTGCCACTGGCCCAACAACGCGATGAAATCACCCGTAAGCGCCGCCATGGCATGGGCTATCTTGGCTTAGGCTCCACCTTGACCATGTTGCGTATGCGCTATGGGTCCACGGAATCGGTGCAGTTCACCGAGGACGTCACACGGGAAATGTCGATTGAAGGCTGGCGCGCCGCCTTGGAACTTGCGCAAGAAAAGGGCCCTGCGCCGATCATGCTCGAAGAATTTCCTGTCACCGCGGAAATGTTGCGCATGCGCCCCGAATTACGCAACGATGGCTATAAAATTGGCGACAAGATTCCTGGCCGCGTGCTTCATGCTAAGTACAGCCACTACATGCGCCGAGTAGCAGAATGCGAACCTGAATTAGTCGCCAAACTTGAAGAAGTCGGCGCGCGATTCACGCACCATTCGTCCATCGCGCCAACCGGCACTATTTCCTTGTCTTTGGCTAATAACGCCAGCAACGGGATTGAACCGAGCTTTGCCCATCACTACTTCCGCAATGTCATCCGTGAAGGCAAAAAGTCGAAAGAAAAAGTAGACGTGTATTCGTTTGAGCTACTAGCCTATCGTGAAATGGTGAACGCGGGGGCGATGCCGTTTTCCGTTGAGGCCGACACGCAACTGCCAGACTATTTCACCACCGCTGATGACGTCTCGCCCAAACAGCATGTCGACATACAAGCGGCTGCGCAGAAATGGATTGACTCGTCGATTTCCAAAACGGCTAACGTGCCCACTGACTATCCGTATGAAGAATTCAAAAACATTTACATGTATGCCTATGACCAAGGTCTAAAAGGGTGTACGACATTCCGCTTCAATCCAGCGGCGTTTCAAGGCGTGTTGGTCAAGGAAAAAGATCTGAAGAACACGACGTATAAGTTCACACTCGAAGACGGTTCTACCGTTGAAGCCAAAGGCGACGAAGAGATTGAATACGATGGCGAAACGCATTCCGCCGCCAATCTCTACGATGCCCTCAAGGAAGGCTATTACGGTAAATTCTGAAAACGAGTCACGAGGAGCACATACGATGAGCGTCAAGATTAGCAAGAAAATTGTCGGCTTTAATGTTGTCAAAGAAGAAGACAAAGAAGCGGTAAAAGTAGACACAACACCGAAGGAACCCGCTTTTGTCGTGCAGCACATGCACGAAAGCGTTGAGCGCCCTGAATTGTTGTTTGGATCAACGTATAAGCTAAAAACCCCGCTTTCCGAGCACGCGTTATATGTAACCATCAATGACATGGTGCTTAATCCTGGCACCCCGCATGAGTTGCGCCGCCCGTTCGAGATTTTCATTAACTCGAAAAACATGGACCACTTTCAGTGGATCGTCGCACTGACACGTATTGTGTCGTCGGTGTTTAGGAAAGGCGGCGACGTCACGTTTTTAGTGGAAGAGCTCAAAGCCGTATTCGATCCGCGCGGCGGCTATTTCAAGAAAGGCGGAAAATACATGCCGTCACTGGTGGCCGAACTCGGCGATGTCATCGAACATCATCTGAAAATTATTGGCCTTTTGCCACAAGATGAACTCGATGCGCATCAAAAGAGCTTTATAGCTGAAAAGCGCGCGCAATATGCCGGGAAAACCGCCGCCCCAGCAGGCCAGACTGAGGCTTTTCCGGCGACTGCAACGCTTTGTCACAAGTGCAGCACGAAGGCGATGATCCAAATGGATGGTTGCTTGACGTGCTTGAATTGTGGGGAATCGAAGTGCGGGTAAAGACGGTTCGTTTTTCGACTTAAAGGAAATAGACAGATTCCAGCATGAAATTCGATGTTTACTGCGACGAGTCTGGTCCCGAGCTGCTGCATTCGCAGAAGCCAAAGTCCCGATATATGGCGATTGGGAGCCTTTGGCTACCTGAGTTCGCGCGCTTAAAAGGCAAGTCGGGACTGCACGAACTTCGACACCGACACGGCATCGGTAGCGAATTTAAGTGGCGGAAAGTCTCTCCTTCAAAACTTGCCTTTTACTGCGACGCCGTTGATTGGTTTATCGCCCAAGGACTGGAAGTCCGTTTTCGCGCCATTGTCGTCGACCGCACCAAAATTGACTTGGTCAAGTTCCACGATGGCGATGGCGAACTGGGTTTCTACAAGTTTTACTATCAGCTTCTGCTACATTGGACCCGCGAATGCAACGAATATCATGTATTCTGTGACCATAAGCGGGACCGCCTTCCAGATCGACTGAAAACCCTCGGAACCTGCCTAAATCGCGCCAACCTGGCCAGCACAGTGGGTGTGCAGGCGGTCCGATCCGAAGAATCCGTGTTTATTCAGTTATGCGACGTGCTCACGGGTCTGACTCAGGCCCATTTCAACGGAATCGAATCGATAGGCCCAGCGAAGCGAGAATTGCTGCTTCATCTTGAAGACAAACTTGGACGCCCCATCCGCGCCACATCGCTCGGGGAACAAAAATTCAATGTGTTTGAGATCCAACCCGGGGGCGGATGGTAATGGAGACCTACCCTCCGCTGCTAAAACTGGCTCAGGAGCCTGACTATCGCGCGCGGTTTGAAATCCTCTATTGCGAAAAACCAGTGCCAACCTTCGACGGAATAGCAGTGAGATTTAGGAAATCTGACTTCGATCATTGCTTTTTCGAGAGCACTAACCGTGACAGAAAAAAGGATAAATTTTCATTATTGCGAGCAGAGCGACTGGAATGGATCAAGGTTGCGCTCGGCGACACAAGCGCTGACCGTTTCGTCGGCTGGGACCGTGACAAGAGGACTTGCGACAAAAGCCGCAGGGTCACGTTGGTCTGCATCAATTACGTCGTAGTGATTGAAATCGTGCAAATCACGACCGCAAGATTCGTAACAGCCTACGTAGCAGACTCGCCACTGACGCTGCATAAAATTCGTCAAGCGCCAAGATGGCCGACATAAAAAAACCGCAGATTCGCCAGGCTGGCTCTGCGGTGGCCTTTGTAGGTTCTACTGCCACTGGCAGAGAACAGCTCCTTTATCGATCATTTTGGAGAAAAGATCAAGTCATTTAGTCCAAAACCTTTAAAGGCACCAACGCCAGCGCCGTAACCCATTCCAGCACCGCCACCAATTCATCCACCTGCGCCGATGTGAAAAGTCCATCAGGCCCCTCTCACGCTCGCTCGCTGGCCCGACCCAGCCATACCCATTTTCTAGATTCCTGGCGTAAACGCCCTCCCAGCCCAGCGTCTCGCCAAGTTGGAGAGCAAAAGTCGCCTGCGTATAACACTTGCCCACGCAAAACTAAATCATC
>JANOTC010000652.1:0-3427 GCA_031416175.1 Gammaproteobacteria bacterium | reverse complement strand
GTTCTTCCGGACGTTTTTGGGTTCTGCTTCCCTTATCTGGTGTTTGCTGACGGGGGTTTGTCGCCTGGCTTGCTTTTGGCCCGATTTTACGGCGCGGTGGGTTTTTTTTTTTATTTCGGGGAGGTGGGTGCGGCGGGTTATGCTGCGCTGCATACACCCGCCGCCTTACGCGTTAATATTCAGTTCTAACGCCTATTATTCCAAATAGGTGTAGCCTTGCAGGCCCGCATCTAATTCGCGTAAATAATCCCGCTTCTGTGCTTCGCTCACATTTGCCCGCTGGGTTTTTTCACGATAGCGGCGCGATAATTCTTCCGGTGAATAGTGCACATACCGCAACACTTCTTGCACCGTATCGCCTTCTTCCGGTTCCACTAAACGATAACCGTCGGCCGTGAATTCGAGATTGATCGAATGCGTGTCGCCGAATAAATTGTGCAAGTCGCCGAGAATTTCTTGATACGCGCCGACCATGAAAATGCCGAACAAATAGGGTTCGCCGGGGCGGAACTCGTGTACGGAGAGGGTGGTTTCAACAGTGTCGCGATCAACATAGGCTTCTACGGCGCCGTCGGAATCGCAGGTCAAATCCTGCAGCATTGCGCGGCGGGTGGGAGCTTCGTCTAAGCGGTGCAATGGCACAATCGGGAAAATTTGGTCAATGGCCCAACTGTCAGGAATGGATTGAAACACGGACATGTTGCAGAAGAACTTGTCGGCCATTTTCTCGTTGAGTTCGTCCAATACTTCGCGATGCGCGCGCGTGGACGCTTGCAGCGTGGCTTGCACACGCTGGCAAATGGCGAAATACATTTGTTCAATCTTGGCTCTTTGTTCCAATGTTAGAATGCCATGCGTGTACATGGCTTGCGCTTCCGCCAGCCAGTGCACGGCGTCGTGGTAGGCTTCTAACGTTGAACGTGTCGACAAGGCTTGAAGCGTTTGCCACATGTCGCGTAATACTAATGGGTCGTCCGGCAACGGTGCGCTGAGATTGCGCGTGTCGACGACGGATTCATAGTCGATCACGTCGGTAATTAATACAGCATGGTGCGCAGTCATCGCTCGACCCGATTCGGTAATGATATCTGGGTGCGGGAGTTTGTTGGCGACGCAAATGTCCCAGAGGGCGTGAACGACGTCGTTCGCGTATTCTTGCACTGAATAATTCATGGAGCAGGAGCTGCGTGAACGGGTGCCTTCATAGTCGACGCCGAGGCCGCCGCCTACGTCAACTTTATGGATAGGCGCGCCAAGGCGTCGCAATTCGCTGTAGTAACGCGCTACTTCGTTCATGCCGGTTTGGATGTCACGAATATTGGCGAGCTGAGAGCCAAGGTGGCAGTGGACGAGCTGGAGAATGTCGACCATGTCCAATTGTTTTAGGCGGTCGACAACCGCTAAAACCTGCGTTGCCGACAAGCCAAACTTCGATTTTTCGCCGCCGGTGTTTTGCCATTTGCCTTTGCCAATCGAGGCCAGTCGCACGCGAATGCCGAGCGTTGGGCGCACGCCCAGGTCTTTAGCTTCAGCCAAGACGAGATCGAGTTCGGAGAGCTTTTCGACGACGATGTAAACTTGGTGGCCGAGTTGCTGGCCGATTAACGCCAGGCGTATGTATTCGCGGTCTTTATAACCATTGCAAACGATAACACCTTGGTTGGCGTTGGCATGGGCGAGCACGACCATTAGTTCGGGTTTGCTACCGGCCTCTAAGCCGACGCGGTCACCGCCGTGGGCGAGAATATGTTGAACCACAGTGCGCTGTTGATTAACTTTTATTGGATATACAGCCGTGTGGCGACCCTGGTAGCCTTCTTCCTCAGCGGCTTTGGTAAAGGCGCCACAGAGTTGGTCAATGCGGTCGTGCAATATGTGCGTGACGCGGACTAATACGGGCCAATTCAGGCCCGCGTCGCGAATTTCGTGGGCGATTTCATATAAGTCGACGCCTGGATGCGCAGCGTTGTTACGGGGTCGCGTGGTGATGTGGCCTTTGGCGTTGACGTCGAAAAAACCGTCACCCCAATGTTCGATGTTGTAGGTTTCACGCGCCTGATTGATGTCCCACTGAGTCATTGCCTAATTCCCGCACAGCCCGGTTAGGGCAAAAAAGATGTGGCGATTATCCGGGATTTTGCCTTGGACATCTATGGCCTTGTTGTTGATTATAGGTCGATGCCTTTTTGTGCGCGTACCCCGGCACGAAAAGCGTGCTTGATATCGCCTAATTCGGTGACGGTGTCGGCGGCTTCGCACAGTGCGGTGGAGGCGCCGCGGCCGGTGATAACCACGTGCATCATCGGTGGGCGGGCTTGAATGTCGGCAAGTACGGTGGCTAAGTCGAGCCAGCCGTAACTGATGGGGTAGGTGAGTTCGTCGAGCACGACGAGGTTGAGCGAGGGGTCTTGCAGCATGCCTTTGACGATGGCCCAGCCGCGTTGCGCGGTTTCGATGTCGCGCGCAAGATTTTGCGTGTCCCAGGTAAAACCTTCACCCAGCACATGCCAAACCACGCCGGGTTGACGGCTGAAAAAGGATTCTTCGCCGGTGTCGGAGCGCCCCTTGATGAACTGCGCTACACCAGCTTTCATGCCGTGGCCGAGCGTGCGAGCGAGCATCCCAAACGCGGAGCTAGATTTGCCTTTGCCGTTGCCGGTGAGCACAAGCAAGAGACCTTTGTCGAGGTCGGCGCGGGCAATGGAGGCGTCCACAATGGATTTTTTGCGTTCCATGCGGGCTTTGTGGCGTTGTTGCTTGTCGGCGGTGGTCATGGGATTCCTTGTGTGGGCTGTTCGTGTCAAAACGGGATAGCCGTAGGTAAGGGCGGTCGCGGCGATGAGTAGATCATGCGCGCCCACTCGCTCGTATGGCACTCAAGTCGGTGGCAAATTCGCGGGCATCTTCGGGTTCAAGATGCGGCAATGCCGCGAATAAAGCGTTAAGTTCGGCTACTTGCGTCGTGCCGTAGAGGTGGGTGGGGACGATTCGGGCTACGGATTCGTTGCCGCGCGTGATCTCGAAACTCTGCCCTTGGTATTTTACGCGGTTCAACAATTCGGAGAATTGACGCGCCGCGTCCGTGGCGCTGATTCTTGGAATCATGGTGGCACACCTGCGCTGTGTTAGAGTAATCATATTATTTGATTATATGATTGGCGGCAAATTGTTCCGGTTGTTGTCAATCCAGTGGTCGTTTCGGTCTCGTCGAATGTGTTGCGTCATTGTCACCTAGGGAAAATCGATCAAGCGGCCTTTCGCGGATGCACCTGCTCCCGTACCTGCTTTCCGACTTCGAGTTCGGCACTTTTCAGATCGTAAGCGGCCTGTAAATTGATCCAAAATTGCGCTGTAGTTCCGAAGTAGCGGGCAAGACGCAATGCCGTGTCCGCCTCCTCGTGCTCCGTGCTTCGAGTCCTTCGTTTCA
>JANOTC010000651.1:0-1729 GCA_031416175.1 Gammaproteobacteria bacterium | reverse complement strand
CGTTTTTGCGCAACCCCTTGGGCACCGTGGGCGCCTGGGTGTTAGGCACCGATGGCGAAGAAGTCACGTCGTTGCTCGGCAACATGCCGGGCGGATTGGAGCTTTTACCGAACCATCTTTATACCGACAACGCGGGCAAGAAAAGCTGGCTGAGTTTCCCTGCAGCGGACGGTGTGAGTGTAGTTGAGTTGCCTAAGAATGATCCGTATTCGGAGATATATTTGGCTAAGGATGTGTTTTATCGGTTGGTGAATCCGGCGTGGTTGGATCCAGGGAATACGGGACCAAGTGACTCAAGCGGCGCATTGGATAGTGAAGACCTATTTGAGCAATATCTCCTCACGGCGAAAAAATTCCACGTGGACCTCAATACCCAAACCCATCCGCAAACTTACCAATTCTATTCTGAGGGCTTGAACACCGCCGACCACATCGTCTTCAAACGCCATACGTTTGACTGGAAAAATAAGGCAAAGCGATTATTCGAGATTATCAAGGCAGACTTTCCCGGACGCGCAGCCGGTAGCCTTCTCTCCGCGCCGTTGTTAGGATTCAATCCACTCACGTTCATTGTCAAAGGCGTCGCCGTCGCCGCCATAAAAGACTCCGACACCCTGGTGAATCGCGGCGGTTTCCGGTGTTACGTCAACGACCGTGAGCTAGATACACGCAAAGACAGCGACGCAGCGTTGTTCGTGATGGAAATGGACATGCCATCTAACAATTCTGTGGCGCTGGGTGTTTTGAAGGAAGGTTCTGGCGGCGACGCCACGGTGCCGGTTTCCTCTGCTGCGATTCTGCCCGCGTTAGAAACCGTAAGCGTGAGCAAAGACGACGAAAGTTATCTGGTGCGCGACCATGAACCCATATTCAAAACCAAAACGGCGCAAGGAATTGTTTTTACGGCAGTCGAAAACCTGGCTCGTTTAAAAATTCGAGAGAAACTGAAGCTGGTAAACAAATGAGCCCTATTCTCAACCTTGTTCGCGTTATCGCGCTGCTCGGCTTTTTGGGCCCCGCCTTTACAAGTAATGCTGCTGAAAAACCGAGGACGACTATGACAACTAACGATTCCGTGATCAGCCACCACATCGGGCGTTTTAGTATCCAAGTGCCGCAAAGCATGATCGTTGCAAATCGCAGCACTCGATTTCGATTTCGCGAGTTGCAAGACCTGATCGTGGATGCGCATCAAAACCAATCTAGCGCCTACGAAACAATTTGGACGCAACGACTGAGTGAGATTAAGGACATGCGTGCGCCTGAAGGCAAGCAACAGGTCATTAAAGACACTAGGGTTTTGGATCAAAACGGAAACAGAACGCGAGCGGTCGCTTATTACGGAAACACGGATATACCAAAGATGGTCTATTGGGATGTTTTAAATGGCGCAAACAACCATGCCTTGTGGATTAGATGGAATGGGAAGGAAGCCGCCATGGAGCGCATGTTACAGATCAACCTAGACATCGCCCGCGCCTACCACCCCCACCCCCCCACAACCCCGCCTCCCAAAGAAAACGTGTTCTTTCTCGAACATGGCTACATCGCACTGCCGTATCTAGAGCAAGAAGAGGCTTACGCCCGCTTCGAAGGCCACCCACTCGGACTAAAGTTACGCATTCAAACCAATGAAACACATAAAGACGAGCCGCAGAATGAAGGCTTGCTCGGTCGCCTCACCGCCGTGCTGGCGACAGGCTTCGCTGCAGGCGTGGACATCGAAAAA